>CAJUIM010000019.1:0-9693 GCA_910586275.1 uncultured Lachnospiraceae bacterium
GGATATTCTTTGACATGGGGGAAACAGCATTTATCCTGTATGCGGCAGTTTATCTTGCTTTGGGGATAGCGGTCATGCTGATTTCTATGCTTATTAGAAAGAAGGTACAAAGGCAATAAAGGTATAGCATTCCGTCCACCGAAAATTAAAAAAGTGCCATTACGGCAGGGAAGGGGTACAGGATGGTATTAGAGTGATTTATCCCCTTTTATGTAAAATGTCAACAGTTATTAATAATTAATGATAATTGACCGATATATAAATTGACAATATACATTGAAAGGAAGGAAGCGGTATGGCAAAGGAAGAGATTACACCAAGTGAATGGCAGATTATGGAAGTCCTGTGGGCGTGCGGGGAACCCCTGACGTCTTCCGAGGTCTACGAAAGGATGCAGGGGAGTGTGGATATGTCGATGAGGATGGTGCGGGTGCTTATGAACCGGCTGAACCAGAAGGATGTCCTCGGCTACACGGTGGATAAGCGTGATTCGAGGGTTTACCACTATTATGTGCAGAAGCCAAGGGAGGAATGCGTGAAGGAGAAAAGCAGGAAGTTTGTGGACAGCTATTTTTCCGGCAATGGGACAAATGCAATGGCCGCATTGCTGCAGAGTTTTACCTTGACAGACGAACAGATTAAGGAACTGGAAGATATTTTGGAAAAAAACAGGGATCGGAGGACGGAATCTACGGATAAAGAAGGTGGGAATCATGCCTGACTGGTCGCGGATTGGCAGTTTCTTGGATTTCTGTGCGGCATATTACACCACACAGCTTGTGCGGTGCGCGGTATTTTCCTTTGTGCTGATTGGACTTGTTATGCTGCTGCGGAAGGCGTTTTTTTCGGAACGGACTTTCTTAAGGGGGCTGTTATGGCAGTCCTTCCTGCTTCTCCCATTCCTTGGAAAGCTGAAGCTGTTTTATGAAAATAAGGCCGTGGTAAACATGACGTGGCGGCTGACGGAGGCTACTATGTCATGGATTTGGGCTGACCGCATTTATATGGCAGGCATTTTTATAGCTGGGGTGTGCATATTCGGGAAACGGCTGCGCCTCCGGAAGTCGGTTGCCGGGATGGAAAGGATTTCTCTGGATAATATCATGGTCAGTGTTACAGACATGAACGTCACACCGTTTACCGTAGGGCTGTTTGTACCGAAGATTGTCATTCCAAAGGTAATGCCGGAGCGCTACAGCAGAGAGGAATTAAAGGCTGTCATTCAGCATGAGCGGACGCATATCCGTTTAGGACATTTGTGGTTTGGGCTTGCATGGGATATCCTGCGGTGCTTCTTATGGGTGAACCCGTTCCTGACAGTATTCCAGAAATATTTCAGGGCAGACATGGAAGACATCTGTGACAGGGTGTGTATACAGAACAGTGGAAAGACGGCACATGAATATGGGATGGTACTGCTGAAAACCTTGAAACTGCTGCGGTCCGGCTCAGAGGGAACGCCGCCTGCCGTTACCTATGCGGGGGAAAAGGAATTTGCAGACATGAAAAGGCGGATGGGGAAGATTGCTGATTTCTGTCCATACCGGAAAAAAATGTGCATGTGCATGGCAGTGATTCTGGTAGTGGCAATAGGTGCGGCATTGCTCATCGTACATAGTTGTTCTTATGGCCAATGCAGGGAAGATGAAAATATATTGGTATATGAGTATAATGGCGAAGAAAGCATCATCATTTCAAATCATGATACCGGCCTGAATCAGATGATTTCTTATGATGACAGATATGTTTATGTGCACAGGGAGGCATTTGAAGCACTTTTGAGAAAAAACAATGCGAAGGGACAGATTTTTATTGTCTTTGGAGGATTATATAAACTTCCCGGTTTTTTATGCGGAGGGCAGTCATGTTTATATGAAACTGATTCAGCGGATGAGGTAGTCCGGATTCCGTATACACGGCAAAAGGACGATTGGGTGATGGCACTGTTCAAAATAATGTAGGTAAAAGGGATTAAATTTAAAGGAGGATATGATTATGGCGATTATAGGAGTGAGCAATTACGGCAGTGTTTATGAAAACACATATGCTTCATCAAGAAAGGAAGCGGCAAAGAAAGAAGAAACAAAAGAAACAGCAGCGACACAGAAAAGCACCGATGAGGAATATCTTAAAAATCTGCAGAAACAGTTTCCTAATATGAAGTTACAACTGGGGTACGGGGTTAATGCAAAAAATGACGGGAAAGTAGATGTTTTAAATATAAACCCAAAACTTTTAGAGAAGATGCAGAATGATCCAAAGGCAGCGAAGGAATATACACAGAGATTGAAAGATGTGGAAACTGCACATAAGTATGTGGATAGTTTTTTTGCGGCGACGGGAAGTACGGTTGTATGCCGACATGCCTATTTAGATGCGAATGGGAATTACAGCAATTTTACCGTTTCAGTCAGAAAAGATGCATTAAATGAAAAACTCCGTAAAGAAGCACAGGAAAACGCTGAAAAACGGATTGAAAAGTCAAGAGAAAACGCCTGTGAAAATGCGGAGCAGCTTGCGGAGAAAATGGAAGAAAAGGCAGGGGAAAGCGAAAAGCCGGATGAAAGGAAAGTAGCAGAGGAAGCGGAAACAACAGTTCAGAATAAAGCAGAGCGGCTTTTAGAAGAAAGAATGGCTGATTCCAAAGACGGAACGATTTCTTTAAATGACACAGATATCCGGACCATTATCGAAGCCGTTCAGGGAGAGGATGCAGGCAAAACCACGGTAAAAGAGCAGGCGCAGGTTGGCGCAAATCTGGATTTGAAGATATAGGGAGAATGATTTCAATGAATCTGAATCTCAATGCCCGCGGGGGACTGGATGATGCCGGTTCCCCTGTTGTTTTTGTGTATCCAAAAAAAGTGTTGACAAAATCATTTCATATGTAATAAAATTATTACACATGAAATGATTTTATTTGAAAGGAGAACAAAAATGGGAAACATCGCAGTCATAATGCCTGTAATCGGCGCAGTCGGTTTTATTGTCATTGCTGCAATCATGCTGGTTATCAGGAACAAGGAGAAAAGGGAAAGGATAATAAGCGTTGATGCAGCAGCGTTTAACAGCTTTGCAGAGGAAATGAGGCGTGAGAACGCTGAAATGAAAAAAGACCTGCAGACTGTAAAGGAAAAAGTAGAAGCTATTGACAAGATGATGAAAGATATTTGATTATGGGAAATTTTGTTGGAGATTTAAACTTAAAAAAATATGAGGATTACATCAATGTTTTTGATGCCCTTTCACACCCGGTACGGATAAAAATCATCGGCATACTGGCAGAAGGGCGGCAGTATGTGAGTGAGCTGGCCCGTCTGGTAAATATCAGCAGGCCCCTGCTTTATATGCACTTAAAGAAGCTGGAAACTGCCCGGCTTGTCACCAGCGCAATGGAAATATCGGAAAGCGGCAAGGCCATGAAGTATTATGCACTGGAAGATTTTGAACTGCAGATCACGAAGGAACTGCTGCGTGGGATTTCACAGGACATCATCATTGAAACCCCGTCTAAAGACGGCGGTTAGCTGGAAACGGAGGGGCAGTAAAAATATTATGGAAAGGCGGCTGTTCTTATGGAACAGGTTTTAGAAGACATCACGAAAGAATATAAAGATAAAACAGCTCTCAGGAATGTCAGTGCCACGCTGCACAGTGGGCAGCTTATAGGGCTGATCGGGAAGAATGGGGCAGGAAAGACCACGCTCCTGAAACTGATTTCCACAATATTAAAGCCTACAAGCGGGCGTATCCTGCTGGATGGGCAGGATATTGTGAAAATGCCTAATGTTATGAGGAGTGTGGTAGGCTATCTGCCACAGGAAGTTTCTGCTTACCCCAACCTGACGATGCTCGAATATCTATCTTACATGGCATCCGTAAAAGGGGTAAAAAGGAAAGATGCGGAAAATCAGATAAGCAGTCTGCTGGCAGCGTTCCATCTGCAGGATGCGGAGAGTAAGCGTATGGGGAACTGCTCCGGCGGTATGAAGCAGAGGGCAGGCATTATCTGCGCTTTGTTAGGTGACCCGCAGATCCTTATCATAGATGAGCCTACCACCGGGTTAGACCCGGAAGAAAGGGTTGCAGTCCGCAATATTCTGTCGCGGTTATCCAAGGAGCGGATTGTCATTCTGTCAACACATATCGTATCGGATATTGAGGCGGTTGCGTCCCGGATACTGTTGCTGCAGCAGGGCAGCCTTGTCTTTAACGACAGCCCGGAAGAACTCATTGCAAGGGCCAAAGGATGCGTATGGGAATATACGCTGCCGTCCCTGCAGGAAGATAGGAAAGGCATCAGCAGCATGGTGCAGACTGAGAGGGGAATCCATATACGGCAGGTCAGCCGGGAAAAGCCTGAGGAACAGGCAGTCCCGGTAAAAAGCACACTGGAGGATGCCTGCCTGTTTGTTATGGAGGGATATGGACGAAAGAGGTATAGACTATGAAACCTTATATCATTTATCAAGTGATGAAAGCGGATCTGCTGGAACGGGTAAGGCGGTCTTCGTTTCTGGCCATGTGTATATTTGCCATGTTCTTTGCGTTCTTTTCCGTTCCCGATGTGAAAGCACCGCTGGTATCTATCTGCATGGAGCCGGGCATATTCCGCCAGGGTTCCAATCCGTCATGGATACCCATTGCCATAGCATTATGCGGCGGGGTGCTGTTCCCCATGATGGGGCTTTCCTTTGTAAAGAACAATATCAGCATGGACAGGGAAAGCGGTCTGCTGTACGGCCTGCAGTCCATGAATATGAAAAAGGGGAATTATGTCATCGGAAAATTCCTTTCCAATTTATCTGTGCTGACCGTTATGTGGCTGTTTGTAATGCTTGGAGCTGCCGTCATGATTCCTTTTCGGTTTCCGGCCCGGCCATTGCCCTTTTATGATTTTATCAGCCCCTTTGTAGGCATCTATCCGGGGATTGTTTTTGTCTCTGCTTTTGCAGTTCTGCTGGAGAGCGCACCCTTTATCAGCAGAAAGGCCGGGAATGCTGTCGGGCTTACAGTTCTTTTTGTAATGTTCCTTGTCAATTATTCAGCCAGCGGGTATGACAATCCGCTGCTCGGTGCATTCGATTATGGGAATTACAGATGGGTTATGGACAGCATCAACGATGCCGTGGTTCCGATCATCGGGCGGGGAGTGCAGGAAACAGGCATACTTGTGCCGGGAGGGATGTTTATAGAGAGTAATGGCGGGCAGGAACTGGTTTTTCACGGCCTTTTGCGGAACTGGCGGTATCTTATGGATAAGATTATTCTGACAGCCATAAGCACGGTATTCATCCTGGCAGCGGTGATTCTGTTGGAAACGACAGAAAAGAAGAAAAAGGCATCTCCCCGGAGCCTGCGGGAAAAAGGACAGAAAAGCCGTTACTGTACGAACCAATTCATGATGGAGGGCAGGCTGCTCTTAAAAAGTCTGCCCAAAAGCTGTCTTAGCATAAATGCCGGGTTGTGGATATGCAGTTTTTTTGCCCCGTTACAATATGTGCAGAGTTATTTGTGGATTATCATGCTGATCTGCTCAGTGGCCTTATTTTCGCAGATGGGGTGCCGGGAGCATGAGAACAGCTTAACAGAATATTTTGTGACCATAAGGTTTTCGCTAGCCCGGCAGATGGTGTTTTCTTATTTATGGGGAGTGGTTATGCTGTTTATGCTTTCTGTACCGGCTGTCATAAGATGTTTGATGGAACAGAAATTTTTATGCTCGTACTGTTATATTGTGTTTTCGCTTTTCGTACCCGCACTGGCATGTTTTTTAGGGGAATGTTCCAGGTCGCGGCGGGCATTTGAGACAGTATATCTGCTGATATGTTTCCTGCTGCTAAATATGCCGTCCCTCCTGTTTCAAGGATCTGTGGCAGCGGTAATGGTGATTGGGACAATAGTTTTCCTGTCCGCTGCCAGACTTGTGGCGAGGCGACAACAAAGCAGATAGCAGAGGCGTTAAGTGAGGTTTCCACAGCTGCTTTGTGAAAAGGATGCGGTAAATCCAAAGGATGACAGGCTGAGTTTAAGGACTTGTATATTGAGACTTTCAGACAGCAGATACGATGAATTAATGGATGAGATAGGGACAATTATAGAGAAATATCAAATGATGAACGAGGGTGGAAAGGAAAGAAATTTATCTATAATTTCGGCACTTGTTGATGTATAATAGAAAGGAATATTTTGCTATGGGAAAAGTATTTGTTCATGGATTAGGGCAAACACCGGAGAGTTGGAATGCGAGACAATGCAAATAAAAAAGCTGCAAAGGAATTGGCAAAGCTTTTGAAGAATGCCCGATTAGAGATTGTCAGCGGGGCAGGGCATGAGGTGAATGTGGAAACTCCGGATAAATTAGGGAAATTGCTGAGTTCAATATAAGTGAGGTTACATATATTATGGTTCATATACATAGAATTGGTTCGGGCAATGTGAATTGTTATATCGTGGCTGATAGAGATAAAGCCATATTAATTGATACGGGCAGAAAAAAATATCGGGAAAAGATTTTAGAAAAGTGCAAGGAGTTTCAGGTTCGCTTAATTGTACTCACTCACGGTCATATGGATCATTGTCAGAATGCTGCTTATCTTGCCAATGCTTTAAACATTCCGGTTGCAATGAGTAAAAAGGATAGTAATCTGATACCGGATAATAGGAAACAAAAAATGTCGGCAAAAACTCTTTTGGGGAAAATAGTATTATTAGTATCTTTAAGTAGTTTTGAGAAGGATACCTTGGATGTATTTAAGCCAATGGTGTATTTACAGGATGGAGACAACTTGAAGGAATATGGTGTTGATGCAACGGTTGTAGCATTGCCGGGGCATACAGAGGGTTCTGTTGGTTTAGAGATAGAAGGGGACAAACTATTCGTGGGAGATGCTTTAATGAATATGTTTTATCCAACCATATCAATGCTGTACACAGATAAAGATAAAATGTTAGAAAGTGCAAAGCGCATTGGGGAAATGGGAGCGAAAACAATTTATTTTGGACATGGGAAACCGAAACGGAATCGTAAATGGGTGATACATCATCTCTCAGAGTGAAGCAGTTTCTGAACAATCCTAATGCCAGTATTTATTTTTATCGTGTTCTGAGATTTATTGCACAGAGTGGCAGATATTATCGTGATTTGAAGACGGAGAGTTTTGAGGTATAAATGATAGGAATCTATTTTAGCGGTACCGGCAATTCGAGTTTGTATAACTGAAAATAAGTGTTGACTTTTGGTTAAACTGAAAGTATAATGATTAGGAAACGGATGGAGGTGTATATTGTGGCGAGGACAGGCAGGCCAAAGTCTGACAATCCGAAAAAAAGCCTTATCGGGTTGAAGCTGACAGAGGAGGAAGCCGCAAAACTCAGGGAATATGCGTCTAAACATGGCATGACCATAACACAGGTGCTTCAAAGGGGGATTGATTTGCAGTATGCAATGGATGAATCCGTAAGCAGAGAGTCTTTATAAACTATATAGATACAATTCTGCAGCAGGGAATATAAGGAATATCTAATGTGTACGTTTTCTATATCACTCCCGGGCATGCCTTTTGCGCCGGGTTTTGCGGGGATGAAACAAATTGAAAGGTGAGCCGGTCCGTAATGGGATGGGCTGATATTAAAATGAGGATGGGCATTTATGCGGAGGCCGCCGATGCAAAGAAACAGAAAGCAATTGTAAATGCAGCACTAAAATTGGATGAATTTTAGGAAAGGATCCGGATAGGAATGACAGAGACTGAAAGGATTACCATGAGAAAATTAGCCTTAAGTGATGAAATATTACTGAAAATCGAAAAGCCTGCACGTTATATCGGCAATGAAGTAAACAGTGTCATGAAAGACCCGGAGAAAGCGGATGTGCGCATTGCCATGTGCTTTCCCGATGTATACGAAATCGGTATGTCGCATCTTGGCATTCAGATTTTATATGATATGTTCAACCGTTTTGATGACGTATGGTGCGAACGGGTGTATTCGCCTTGGGTGGATTTGGATAAGATAATGAGGGAAGAGGGAATTCCTCTTTTTGCGCTGGAATCGCAGGAACCCGTGAAAAATATGGATTTTCTGGCTATTACAATCCAATACGAGATGTGCTATACCAATATTCTCCAAGTGCTGGATTTGTCCCGCATTCCCCTCCGGGCGGAGGAAAGGACTTGGGAGCATCCGATTGTGATAGGGGGTGGCCCCTGCACATATAACCCGGAGCCTATAGCGGAATTTTTTGATGTGTTCTATATAGGGGAAGGGGAAACACGTTATCGGGAATTTATCGACCTTTATAAGGAAGCGCGCCGGGAAGGGGTGACGAGGGAGGAGTTTCTGCGCCGGGCGGCAAAAGTGCCGGGGATATATGTGCCGGCTTTTTATCGGGTGGAATACAAAGAGGACGGAACGATTTTGGCAATGCGCCCCAGTGAGGAGGGGATTCCGGAAAAAATCAGGAAAGAAATTGAAATGGAGGTGTCGGATACCTATTATCCCCGGAAGCCGGTGGTACCTTTCATCAAGGTTACGCAGGATCGGGTCGTGCTGGAAATTCAAAGGGGATGTATTCGGGGCTGCCGATTCTGTCAGGCAGGACAGCTATATCGGCCGGTACGGGAGAGAAGCTTGAAGATGCTGGAAGAATATGCTTTGGACATGCTGAGGAATACCGGGCATGAGGAAATATCTTTAAGTTCCTTAAGTTCCAGTGATTATTCCGGCCTGCCTGAATTAATTGATTTTCTGATAGGGGAGTGCAGTAAGAGGAAAATCAATATTTCTTTGCCGTCCTTGCGGATTGATGCTTTTTCTTTGGATGTCATGAGTAAGGTGCAGGATGTGAAAAAAAGCAGCCTGACATTTGCGCCGGAAGCAGGCAGCCAAAGATTAAGGGATGTAATCAATAAAGGACTGACTGAGTCGGTCATATTAGAAGGGGCTGCTATGGCTTTCCAAGGAGGCTGGACTAGGGTAAAACTTTACTTTATGCTGGGGCTGCCTACGGAAACGGAAGAGGATATTGAGGGAATCGGTGATTTATGCAATAAAATCGCGGCCGTCTTTTTTGAGACAGTACCGAAGGAAAAGAGGGTAAACGGGAAAGTACAGATTGTGGCCAGTACCTCCTTTTTCATTCCAAAGCCGTTTACGCCATTCCAGTGGGCGAGGATGTGTACGAAGGAAGAGTTTCTGGACAAGGCATATCTCACACGCAATTCCATAAAAGGCCAGCTGAATCAGCGGAGTATTAAATACAATTGGCATGAAGCGGATGTAAGTGTATTGGAAGGTGTTTTTGCAAGGGGGGACAGAAGGATTTCGGAAGTGATTTTGCGGGCATATGAGAAAGGATGCCTTTTTGATGCTTGGAGTGAATATTTCCGGAATGACATATGGATGGAAACTTTTGCGGAATGCGGCATAGACCTTGGCTTCTATACGACCCGGGAAAGGGAAGAGGACGAGGTGTTCCCTTGGGATTTTCTGGACTGCGGCGTAACGAAGGAATTTCTGCTGCGGGAATGGAAGAAAGCATTGGAGGAGACGGTCTCCCCCAACTGCAGGGAAAAATGTCAAGGATGCGGCGCGAACCGTTTCGGAGGAGGCATCTGCTTTACCGGCAAAAAGGACGGGAACTAAAAACAGCGCAAGCCCGCACAGTGCCGCAGGCAATCGCCGTCTGAGGAA
>CAJUIM010000019.1:9793-35357 GCA_910586275.1 uncultured Lachnospiraceae bacterium
ACAGACGGAGAATGCCTGAGGTGGATTTGGTACTGGGAGGGATTATGCGGAACTAAAAACAGCATAAGCCCGAACAGTGCCACAGGCAATCGCCGTCTGAGGAAACAGACGGAGAATGCCTGAGGTGGATTTGGTACTGGGAGGGATTATGCGGAACTATAAATAAGAAGGGAAAGGTTTATGAAGGTACGGATAAAGTTTGCAAAGTCCGGCGCTATGCGTTTTGTAGGGCATTTGGATGTGATGAGGTATTTCCAGAAAGCCATCCGCAGGGCGGAAATCGATATTGCGTATTCGGAAGGCTTCAGCCCCCATCAGATTATGTCCTTTGCGGCTCCCTTAGGCGTGGGACTGGAGAGCAGGGGCGAATATTTTGACATAGAAGTCTGTTCCGTAACTACATCGGAGGATATGAAGGAGAGGCTGAACCGTGTGATGGTGCCCGGCATGGAGATACTGAGCGTCACTCTGCTGGGAGAACGGGCGAAGAATGCCATGGCAAGCGTGGCGGCAGCGGCATATACCGTCCGTTTCCGGGAAGGATATGAGCCTGCGTTTGACTGGGTAGGCCGTTGGGCGGTTTTTTACGCGCAGCCGGCCATAGCCGTGACAAAGAAAACAAAGAAAAGCGAAGTGCTGCTGGATCTGAAACCTTCCGTATATTCTGCCATTGCCGAGACGGGGGAAGACGGCATTCCGGTTTTGCGTATGCTGGTAGATGCCAGCAGTTCCGGCAATGTGAAACCGTCTTTGGTTATGGAAGCTTTTCTGAAGGAAAACGGAGAAGAACTTTCTGCATTTTCCCTTCTGATTACAAGGGAAGAGACATATACGGATGCGGGGGAAAAGGGAAAACGGAATCTGGTTCCGCTGGATGCAGTAGGAACAGTTTTCTGAAAAAGGAAAGGGAGCGGTATGGGTGACAGAAAATACATTATATTGCGGCGCGGCCGTCAGATAGTATCCCTGCTGCTGCATGGCAGCCGGCTGCAGTCTGTCCATGTGCAGGACGAGGATCATGCGGGCGGCATATTGGGGAATATTTATGTGGCACGGGTGAAAAATGTGGTAAAAAACCTGAATGCCGCATTTGTGGAAATCGAGCCGGGGAAAAACTGCTTTCTGGATCTGAGGGATGCCAGAAAACCGGTGCTGCTCAACCGGAATTATGACGGACGGCTGCTTGCCGAGGATGAGATTATTGTTCAGGTATATAAGGAGGCAATGAAGACCAAGCCGCCGGCAGTGACCTGTAAACTTTCGTTGGACGGGAAATATTGCGTGGTGACGGCCGGGAAGGCAGGCATTGCCTATTCGGCAAAGCTGCCGGAGAAAATAAAGAGAAGGTTAGGGGAAGGATTGGAAAATTCGGATTTTCCCTTGGGCAGTTTTTCCGAAAACTACGGAATAGTAATCCGCACCAATGCCAAGGAACTGAAAGAGGATTTGAGTCCTTTGACGCGGGAGATAGAAGAACTGTCCGGGCGGTTAGGGGATATTATGCAAAACGGCATCCATCGGACCTGCTATTCCGTGCTTCTGTGCAAAACGGCAGGGTATTTGCGGAAACTGCGGGATCTGCGGGCAGATTGGTGTGAAGAAATCATCACGGATGAGAAGGATATTTATGAGGAGATCCGTAATTATATGGAAGAGAATCCGAACTTCTGCCTGCCGCCCCTGCGGCTGTATACGGATGAAAGACTGCCTCTGGCCAAGCTTTATGCGGCGGAAACAAGGCTGAAGGAAGTGCTGGATAAGAAGGTATGGCTGAAGTCCGGAGGGTATCTGCTGATAGAGCCGACGGAAGCGCTTACCGTAATCGACGTGAACACGGGAAAGACGGTTTCCAAAAAGGAGGCGGAGGAGAATCATTTCCGGACAAATATGGAAGCTGCCGAAGAAATTGCCAGACAGCTTTCACTGAGGAATCTGTCCGGCATTATTATCATTGATTTTATCGATATGGAAAATGAGGAATATGAGAATGCATTGGCGGCACATTTGAACGGACTGCTGAAACAGGATGCGGTAAAGACAAGGTTGGTAGATATTACGGCCCTTGGGCTGGCGGAAGTCACGCGCATGAAGACAAGCCGGCCATTAAGGGAGTTGCTGAAAAATGAGGACAGAGTGTGCATATAGCCGCTATCGCCGTAAGAAAAAGGAAGGGCATGGAGATGAAGCTGATCGGAATAGAAAAAGTAAAAGACGGAAAATATTTAAAAAATTATGAACTGACATATCTGAACAAAGCGGGAAGGGAGAAGAAATATGAAATTGTCAGCAGGAAAGAACTGGCAGATGCAGAGGATATCGGCAAAAAGGTAAGCGGCATATCCATAGCCGCAGTCAATGACGGGAAGCTGCTGCTGCTGAAAGAATTCCGCATGGGAGTGAATAAAACGGTATATAACCTCTGTGCCGGGATGATCGAAGAGGGAGAAACAGTGATGGATTGCATCAAGCGGGAATTGTATGAGGAAACAGGCCTTTCGGTAAAGAAGGTAATCGATATTCTTCCGGCTTCTTTTGCGGCGGTGGCTATCTCCGATATGAAAACCCATATCGTCTTTGTGGAAGCGGAAGGGACATTTGAAGATCATACTTCGGAAAATGAAATGATTGAGGCTGCTTTTTACAGCCGCGAGGAGACGGCAGCCCTTTTGCAGACGGAGGAATTCAGTTCGAGGGCACAGATGGTGGCTTATTTCTTCTCCAAGAATTTGTTTCCCGGTTTTGGCAGCGCAAAATGAGAGCGTAGGAAATCGGGCGTGAAAAGGTGATGTCCTTCCATATAATGGGATGTATTTCGTGGGGGAAACTCACGGATCATAAGATAACAACGAATATATGTTTTTTGTCTGAGTGACGATAAATTGTAAAATAGACGAATTAACGTATACAAATTGGGTATATTTCCCTTTTCGTATGCGTCTTTTTTATTTCATCCATGGAAGGATGGCAATATAAAAAACAATATAATCCCCGTAATTACAAATAAAAAGATCTTTCGCATAATACTTCATTTTATGAAAGGGAGAAAACACAAATATATTGACAGAATACAAATGAATTACGTTACTTCGTTTATGCTATCATAATTTTCTTTAAAAAGCAACCATATTTTTAGAAATTATTTATAATTTAATGCTAATTTACATATTTTTGTGGAATACTTTTAAATAAACTATTCTTTTAGGCCGTCAAATGATACGTCAATATTGTAAATTGTCTGCAGGCGGCTTTTAGTGACATAAGAAAAACGGATGTTCAAGGAAGAGAAAGGAGACAGGTATGCCAAGAAAAGGAGAAAACATTTACAAAAGAAAGGACGGAAGATGGGAGGGGAGGATCTGGCAGGAGAATACGATGCCAGGCCGGCGGAAATATATATCCGTGTACGGAAAAACCTATAAAGAGGTAAAGGGGAAAATGGAAAAAACAAGGAACGGGCATATCCAAAGCAGCAAAGGGCTGCCTGACATGGAGGAGGCGGCCGGCATCTGGTTGGAGGATAGGAAACAATTTTGGAAACCTACCACTTATGCGGCCTATCAGCAGATTGTAGATAAATATATCGGGCCGTATTTAGGGAAAATCAAGATAAATAAGATAGACAGCCAAGTGATGGCGGATTTTCATGCCCTTCTTAGGAGCGAGCGGGAAAATATGCTTTCCGCCAATTATCTTTCCTATATTTGTGCCGTGGTGATAAGGGTGCTTGCCTATGCGAAGAAAAAATACGGAATACAGATGTCCATTCCCGAAAATCCGGTGGTAAAAAGCAAAAAGGGGCAGATCATTCTTCCCGGGGAACATGCCATGTCCGTGCTGGAAGAATATTTGCTTGCGGACAGCGGAAAGAATATCAACCTTGGCATATTGGTTGCCTTCTATACAGGAATACGCATCGGAGAACTGTGTGCGCTGAAGTGGGAGGACATAGACTTAAACGACGGCATTATATATATCAAGAGAAACATCCAGAGGGTGCAGAATCCGGAGAAGGAAGAGGTCAGGACAAGCATAATCATTCAGGCACCAAAAACAGTGGATTCCATAAGGATCGTCCCTATCCCGCCGGTATTGCTGCCGCTTTTGGAACAGCATCGGAAAGAAGACGGCGGCCATGTGATCCAAGGAGCCAAAAACCCTTGGGCGGATCCGAGGACGGTGCAGTATCAGTTTAAGAAAATTTTGGAAAGATGCGGACTGGAGCATTTCAATTTCCATATGCTTCGGCATGCATTTGCCACAAGGTGCATTGCCAAAGGGTTTGATGTGAAAAGCCTGAGCGAAATTCTGGGGCACAGCGATATCCGGCTGACGCTGAACCTTTATGTGCATTCTACCGTGCAGCAGAAAAAACAGCTGATGAACCGTTTCGATACCCATTTGTATCAGGAACAGCCATAGTTTAGGCCGTCAAACCAACCGTCCGAAGTGGATCTGTTCCATATAGATAAAGCAGGATTTCGGGAAAAGCGGGATTGGTTTCTTTTTTTCATAAAATGAAGTATTTTGTGAAAAGGATACATAATTTGATAAATGCAAAAATGATATTACGATAGAAACAGGGAAAATAATGGTACGATAGGGAAAATAAAAAATTCAATAAAAAATCCAATAAAAAGTCAATATATGGAAAGAGGGCAATTTACATATGGAAACATGTAACAAAGAAAAAGGGAACAAAAATAAACGGATATGGAAAAAACCGGGAGCGGCGTTTCTTTTGGCACTGTTCCTTGGCCTGACGGCAATCGGCACGGCATCCTGCGGACAGCCGCCGCAGGATGCGGCAGAAGAACAGCCGCCGGAGCCGGAGCAGACGGAAGAGCCGGCCGGCATGGAAGAGGCGGAGCCGGAAGAGGAGCCGCAGGAAACGGCAGAAGAGGTACCGGGGCAGACGGGAGAATTGCAGAGTCTTATTGACATGGGAGTGCCCATCCCGGAAAAGGAAGTGGATTTTGAGGAACTGCGGGAAAATGTCAATGAAGATATTTATGCTTGGATATACATACCCGACAGCAAGATTGACTATCCCATCGTCCAGCATCCCATTGATAACTTCTATTACTTAAATTATAACTTGGACGGCAGCTATGGCTATCCCGGCTGCATCTATACGGAACGGTACAACAGAAAAGATTTTGCAGATCCCCTTACGGTAGTATACGGACATAATATGAAAAACGGCACAATGTTTGCCGGGCTGCATGATTACGAAGATATTGAGTATTTCAGGGAACATCCTTATGTATATGTTTACACGCCGGAAAAGCTTTATGTTTATGAAATTTTTGCTTCTCATGAATACGGCAATGAGCATTTGCTCTATAACCATGATTATGCGGTGAAAAGCGAGTTCAGGAAATATGTGGACAGCATCTTGGAACTGAGGAGCATGAACAGTAACCGGGCGGAAGATGTGGAAGTTACCGAGGACAGCCATATTCTGGTGCTTTCCACATGCATGGCGAATAAACCGGACAACCGTTATCTGGTGCAGGGAGTATTGCTGAATGAAGATTAAATCGGAATTTGTTCGTACTGCTATCCGGGCAGTGCTTGTGCTGGCGGTATTGGCGGCAATATGCATCGGTGCATTCTTTGCCATGCAGGCTTCCGGAAAGAAGCGGCTTTATGACGGCGGCAGCGGCGGGCAGATGATTATGTCCCAGTCCGTGCTGTCGGAAACTGCGGATGTGCCGGAGGAAGAGGCGGAGAATTGGCAGGAGGGGGATATCCGCTATCAAGGCCGCCATTACCGGTACAATGAAGATATGCTGACTTTTCTTTTTTTAGGGATTGACAAACTGTCGGAGGTGGCTCCCGTAAAGAACGGCATAGACGGCGGACAGTCGGATGCTATTTTTCTGCTGGCCATGAATCCTCACAATAAAGAAATATATGTCATCGGCGTCCCTAGGGATACTATGGCAGAAATTGATGTATATGCCAAGAACGGCGATTTCCAAGGCACGGGTGTGGGTCAGATTACCTTGCAGCATGGCTACGGGGACGGAGCCGCCGTAAGCTGCGAACGCAGTAAAAAGGCAGTGTCCAAGCTGTTTTATAACTTGCCTATCCATGGTTACTGTGCCGTCAATATGGGCGCCATTCCTCTGATCAACGATGCGGTGGGCGGCATTGAGGTGGAAGCGTTGGAGAGCATTAATTATACGGATTTCCGCATTAAGGAAGGGGAAAAGGTGCATCTGGACGGTATGGAAGCCTATCATTATCTGCATTATAGGGATGTGACGGCATTCAGCAGCGCAGGCCGGCGGCTGGACCGGCAGAAGCAGTATCTGAGTGCTTATGCGGCGGCTGCCATGGAAGCCGTTAAGAAGGATGTCACGCTTCCTATGACATTATATAAGACTTTGAACCGATATATGGTGACGGATATTTCCGTAGATGAGGCAAGCTATCTGGGGCTTCAGATGTTGGAATATCATTTCGGCACAGACAATATGTGCTCCTTGGAGGGTGAGACAGTCCGGGGAGAAAAGTTTGAGGAGTTCTATGTCGATGAGAAAGCGCTCTATGAACTGATACTCCGTGTATTTTATGAAGAAATCAGAGAGTGAATGAATTAGGTATTAGGCCGAAAGGCTTGATATAACCACATGAAATGTTTGGGGAAAGGAGAAAAAGAATGAAAAGAAAGAAACTTTATAGCATGCTGGCGCTTGGCTTGGCAATGTCGCTTGTCATGTCAGTGCCGGTAAGCGCAGCCGGAGCATTAAGCCCGGATACCGACACAACAGTGGTGGAGACTCCTAATGAGGACGGAACCACTACAGTGGTTGAGACAACCACGAAAGAAGACGGCAGCGTAAGCAAGACGGAAACGGTAAAAGACGAAAACGGCAACGTAATCAGGGATACTACCACATCTACCAATGCGGCAGGCCAGATTACGGAGGTGGTTGTGAACAATACACTCAGCGCCACGGATGAAATCACGGATTTGGCAGGAAGTGCAGAAGCTATGCCCAGCGGCAATACGGTAGCGGATGCGGATGTGCTGCCTCCTGAGGATGTGGCTGACGAAACACAGAAAGCAGAGCTGGAGTCAGAATCCATGAATCAGTTCACGGCCATTAAAGTGGATGAA
Source organism: uncultured Lachnospiraceae bacterium (assembly GCA_910586275.1). GTDB lineage: Bacteria > Bacillota > Clostridia > Lachnospirales > Lachnospiraceae > Kineothrix. Next base: position 16,923 of record CAJUIM010000019.1, read on the forward strand.
ATCAAGGTTGACAAAGCCGGGCTGAATATTAAGGTTTCCCCGGTAGCGGCAGCCGTACAGTCTGTGGCTAAACAGGCTGCGGCTAAAATGGCAGCAACCATGGGACTGAGCGTTGCGGACGACAAAATCAGCCTGATGGCTTCCGCTGAAATCAGCGTGGAGAATCAGGACGGAACGGTCAATGTGAAGATTCCCATGACCGAAACGCCGGATACAAGCAGATATACTTATTATGTGCTTCACTTTGATGTAGTAAACGGTAAGTGGGAAACCGTGAAAGCACAGATTACCAATGACGGTATCGTTCTTGCGGCATTTGATTCACTTTCACCTGTATTTGTCGTAAGGGCGGATGCAAAGCTTCCGGCTGTGGACAACGGTGACAATAACAACAACGGCGATAACGGCAACAACGGCGGTAATGGCGATAATGGCAGCGGCGACAACGGCAGCAGCGACAGCAGCAATTCCGGCACAGGCTCCAATGCATCCGGAAACAGCTCAAAGGCAGGAACTGCACCGGCTTCCATTACTCCTGCGAATCCGGGCGTATCCCCGAAAACCGGAGAATAATTAAAAAAACAGAACGTAATAACCCATTATTAATCATGCATGATTAGTCAGCGGGTAAGACCGCAAATATTTGTTCCCAACATGTGGTTGTCCTGACGTCCCGCGGGAAACGCGGGCGCAGGGCTTAAAAGAAAATATGTATGTTTATATAGGGTATGGATTTTCCCTTTTTTGATAGTCAAAAGTTGAAACAAGTGTGGGTTGGCGCCGTTTTTTGCTGAAACGGCGCCTGTGAAAAAAATCGGCAGGATATGTAAGGCAGAACAGAGACGGACAGCCGAAGCGGAGGGCTGGTAAAAGGAGAAGGCTTATGGATTCACTGACAAGAGATATAGAGAGCAATTATTTGAAGAAAGATATTGATATCATGGGATACCGTGATTTATATGCCGGAAAATCCTGTCTTTATAAATCTGTCAAACGTCTGTTTGATATTGCGGCTTCTTTTTTTGCCTTACTTGCCTTATCCCCTGTTTTCTTCATAACGGCAGCGGCCATCTTGTTAGAAGACGGCGGGCCGGTATTTTTTGTGCAGCCAAGGGCAGGCCGGGATATGGAGCCGTTTTATATGTATAAGTTCCGCAGCATGTACAGGGATGCGGATAAAAAATTTCAGGAGATGTTGAAAGACAATGAGCAGTCGGGACATGCCTTTAAGATTAAGGATGACCCACGCGTCACAAAGGTCGGGAAGTTCATAAGGAAATACAGCATAGATGAACTGCCGCAGCTGATAAATATTCTGAAGGGGGACATGAGCATTGTAGGGCCAAGGCCAATCCTTACCTTTCAGATGGAAGAATGCAATGAATATGAGAAGCAGAGGCTTATCGTGAAGCCGGGTCTTACCTGTTACTGGCAGGTGGGAGGCAGGGCTGACATTAAGTGGGAAGAGTGGGTGGAACTGGATCTGAAGTATATTAAGGATATGGGGGCATGGACGGACATTAAGCTGATATTGAAAACAATCCCCGTTATTTTTCATGGGGACGGGGCTTATTAGGAAGCGGCTGGACGGTTGGGGAAAAGCGGCAGAAAGCGGCATCCTGCTTGGCGGGGGATATGGTGTTGAGATGGAAAATGAAATTGCGGCAGTTGTGGTGACATATAACCGGAAAGAATTGCTAAGACAATGTTTAGATAAATTGCTGAATCAGGAAGGGGCAGCCTGTGACATTATAGTCATTGACAATGCCAGTGAGGACGGCACGGCAGAGATGGTGCAACAGGAGTATAGGGCTCCTAGGGTTATTTACGTCAATACCGGCCAGAACCTTGGCGGGGCAGGAGGGTTCCGCACAGGGGCAAGGCAGGCAGTGAAACTGGGGTATAAATATATCTGGATGATGGACGACGATACGCTGCCGGAGAGCGATGCACTCTGTGAACTGGTGAAGGCAGACCGGAAACTGGAGGGAAATTGGGGATTTCTTTCCAGCGCGGCTTATTGGACGGATGGGGAAGTATGTGTGGCAAACAGACAGAAGAAGACCATCTTTACTTTTATAGGGGGAGAGGATTATAAGAGAGATTTGGTTCCCGTGGTTATGGGATCTTTTGTGTCATTGTATGTGAAAAGCAGCATTGTCCGGGAAGTGGGGCTGCCCATTGCGGAATATTATATTTGGACGGACGATTATGAATTTTGCGGAAGAATATCCCAAAGATATGAATGTTATGCGGTAACAAAGAGCAGAGTGGTGCATGCAATGAAAAATCATGTGAAAGCGAATCTGGCAATGGACCATATATCAAGGATTGACAGATACCGCTGTCTGTTTCGCAATGATGTGCACTGTTACCGAAGGTATGGGCTGAAGGGCTGGATATATATTATTTCTAAAGATATGTATAATGTGGCAAATATCCTGCTTCATGCCAAAGACGGAAAGGCAGAAAAAGTTAAGGCATTATTGGACGGGGTGAAAGAGGGAATCCGTTTTTTCCCCCAAATAGAAATGATAGACTTCCGTTAGAGAGCGCGATAATGAATGGCAAGATAGAGAGCGCAGAATATGGAATGTAAAGTTTGGAGCATAAGCTGAGAACTGCGGGATACGGAACGTACGGTATGGAATATAAGAAGCGAAACATAAGATACAGAACGTAAGGCATGGAAACATGAGATACAGAACATAAGGTATGGAACGTAAGGCATGAAACATAAGATGCGGAACGTAAGGCATGAAACATAAGATGCGGAACATAAGGCATGAAACATAAGATGCAGAACATAAGGTATGGAACGTAAGGCATGAAACATAAGATACAGAACATAAGGTATGGAATGGAAGAGCATGGAATCGGGAGAGGGAATGGAAACGGAAAGGTCAATATCGGATACACACCGTCTGCTTTTGGATATGTATAAAATAATATTCGGAGTCTGTGAAAAGCATGGATGGAAGCTGTTTGCCACCGGAGGGACTGTTCTGGGGGCTGTGCGCCATAAAGGGTTTATCCCTTGGGATGACGATATGGATTTTGCCCTGCCGAGGGAACAGTATGAAGAGTTTGTGCGGCAGGCTCACAGGGAATTTCCGGAATATATGAAGGTCAGAATAAACAGGAATGCAAAAAGCCACCGTATTGTGGATACAAGATATAAGGTGCATTTGGATGCATTTATGTCTGCCATGCAGCTGAATGAGGGAGAAAGCCCATGCCTGTTCATCGACCTTCAGCCATTTGACGGCGCGCCGTCAAATCGGGTGCGCCGTCTGGTGCATAGCGAATGTGTTTTTTTCTGGCGAATGTGCAATAGGCTGAGCAATAAAGACACATTGCTTTGTGCGAAACCATGGCGTTCTTTTTTTGCCAATTGGTTTATTGATTTTATAAGAAAGATGCCGCTGAAGCTTTCCGGCGGGGAAAGCCATATGAGGAAGTATGTGGCTCTGACAAAGAAATATGATTATGGGGACAGCGCATATATAGCGGATTATTACGGGAAGTACCGCCTGCATGATGTTTATCCGAAAAACTGGTGGGAACCGGGAATTTTGGCCGATTTTGAAGATGTGAAAGTGAGGATTCCGAGCCGGTATGACAACTATCTGAAGCAGGTATACGGAGACTATATGACGCTTCCGGGGGAAAAAGAACGCATTACCCATAATATGCCTTAAGGAGTGTGTCAGGAATATGAATGTTGCGTTGATTATAGCAGGCGGAACCGGCACAAGGATGAAGCAGAATATCCCCAAGCAGTTTCTGAATGTCTTTGATAAGCCGGTAATTATATATACTATGGAAAAATTCCAAAACTGCAGGGAGATTGATGCCATGGTCATCGTTTCGGTTTCCGGCTGGGAGACTATGCTGTGGGCATATGCGGAGCAGTTTGCCATTACAAAGCTGAAAAGCATCGTGCCGGGAGGGGAGTGCGGACAGGATTCCATATATAGAGGGATTATGGAAATCGGGAAGCATTATGCAGGAGAGGATATTGTCCTTGTGCATGATGCCATCAGGCCTATGGTGTCGGAGGAGATTATAGAGGGCTGCATTAGGGTGGTAAAGGAAAAGGGGAATGCAGTGACGGTGATTCCCTGTCAGGAAGCCATGTTGGAAACGGAAGATCAGAGGTCTACGACTTCCGGTTATCCTCGGGAGAGGCTGAAAAGGACGCAGACTCCGCAGGGGTTCTATCTGAAGGATCTTTTGGAAATGCATAGGGAAGCGGGGAAAAGAGGAATCGGCAATTCCGTGGCAACCTGTACTTTAGCCGTGGAACTTGGCAGAACCGTGTATTTTTCCGACGGTTCGGAAAAGAACCTGAAATTGACTACGGTGGATGATTTGGATATATTCAAGGCATTGCTGAAGGAAGAAAAAGAAGGTTGGATCAAATGCTAGATTTGTGGAGGAATGATTTATACCAAAAAGAATTGGATAACGCATCCCTGCCGGAAGAAGTATGGGAAAAACTGTATGGAAAGAAAATCCTGATTACAGGCGCCACGGGCATGGTCTGTTCTTTTTTGGTAGATTTGCTGCGGAAAAAGAACAGAAGCCTTTCGGACGGACGCAGGATGGAACTGGTGCTGCCGGTGAGGGATATTGCATATGCAAAGAAACGTTTTCCCGAATGTAACGGATGCGGCAGGATTGTCTGGGTGGAATCGGATGCGGCAGGATTCGGGGAAAAGCTGGCCGGGACATTTTTTCATTTTGCCATTGCGGGAGCGGGAAATGCAGATCCAAAGCAGTTTGCGGAGCATCCGGCAGAGACGATGGAGGGCAATCTGCTTGGGGTGACGGAACTTCTGAAATTGGCAAAAGGGAAGCGGGATGTAAGGCTTGTATATCTGTCTACAGGGGAAGTATACGGAAATGCCGGCTTTCGGGAAGCTGCTTTCCGGGAAGAGGATTCTTATTATGTGAACTCCATGGAAGCGCGTGCCTGCTATCCCAACGGCAAGCGTGCCGCGGAGACGTTCTGCGCCGCGTATCATAAGGAGTATGGCGTGGATGTGACGGTGGGAAGGCTCTGCTACATATATGGGCCTACGGCAAAGGAAAGCGACAGCCGCAGTGTGGCACAGTTTCTCGGGAAAGCGGCAAAGGGGGAGGATATCCTTCTGAAAAGCAGCGGTGAGCAGGTACGTTCGTATTGTTATGTTGCGGATGCGGCAGCGGCTTTGCTGTATCTGATGGTTTTTGGCATCGGGGGCGAGGCATATAATATTGCGGATTCCGGCAGCAACTGCAGCATTGCGGAATTTGCCGGGCTTGCGGCGGCAGCGGCCGGGACGGGCATTGTCCGGACTGCCGCCGGGGAACGGGAAAAAGCCGGTTTTTCCAAAGTGGTCCGTGCAGTGCAGGATCCGGGGAAAATAAACGCTATCGGTTGGAAAGCGGGGGTGTCTTTGGAAGATGGGATAAAGCGGACGATAGAGATACTGCGGAGCGAAAATGAGAGAACGGGATGAGAAAGGCGGAAAGGACAGGAAGCAATATGGATGAGATAAAGTTCAGCATCATTATACCGGTTTACCGATCGGAGCAGTATTTGGAAAAATGTCTGGACAGCGTCATTTCTCAGACTTACCGGAATCTGGAAGTGATCCTGGTGCATGATGGGGGCAAAGATGCTTCGGGCAGGATTTGTGACGACTATGCACGGCGGGACGGAAGGATTGCGGTGATTCACAGGGAAAGGGGGGATGTCTCATCGGCAAGAAATTTAGGGCTGGATATGGCCACAGGAGAGTATGTCATATTCGCAGATTCCGATGATTGGATGGAAGCGGATTTCTGCGAGGAAATGAGGAAGGCCATCTCCGGATACGGCAAGGTGGATATCCTTAAGGCAGACTATTTCATCGAAAAGGGAAAGACCTATCCTGTCAGGCTGTTCTGCAGGGAAGAGTGGGAAATCAGTACGGAAGAGGAAAAGGAATTGCTGCAGCTGGCTGTTTTTTCCAGATATTATGCCCCGGATTTTTACTGCGGGCTGAAAGGCAGGGAAATTGACGCAGGATATGTGTGGGCAGGCGCATACCGCAGGGAATTGCTCTCAGGCATCCGTTTTCAGGGGAGCAAGGCGGAGGATTCTCTATTTAACCTATATGCCATACAGGCAAGCGGACGGATTATATACAAGCCGCTTCCGGTATATCATTACCGGCAGAATGATGATTCCGCTTCTTTCCGGTATAATCCCGGGCGATGGGCGGAATATATGTTTCATTACCGAAAGTGCATAGCTTTTATGAAAAAATATAAGAAAGGCAGGAAGTTCAGGATCAGCTTATCAATCCGCATGGCAAACAATATCATTGCCATTCTCAATGCCACTATCACACATCCGGATCATCCGCAGGGATTTGCCGGAAAAAGGCAGGAATTGAAGCGTTTGGCAGAAATGCCTTATTATAGGAAAGCTTTGGGGCAGGTAAGGGGAATAAGGTACTTTCCCGTAAGGAAGAAACTGGTGTTTGTATTGCTGCGGATGAAATGCTACGCGGCTGTGCTTATATTGGCCGGTTTCCGCCGGCAGATGAAAGAAATCGGCGGGAGGCTGAAACAGGATAGACACGGCTAAGAAAAGGGAGGCAGGAGATGGAAAAAATAAAAAAATGGATGCCGGATAAAAACAGCTTATACTATGCGGCATTTATTATCTGGTTTTCGTGTTCCATGCTGTTCGGCAGGAGCACATTGAGGGATCTTCCGGGAATTCAGGCCGCTTTTTGGCTGAAGAAGGTCTGTTATCCCATATGCGGCATGCTGATTCTTCTGGTGATGTTCCTTTCCGGTTTTTTTGACAGGCCTGACCGAAAAAAAGTGCGGGAATATCTTCCGGCGGTTCTGCTGGCCGTATTGTTCGGGCTGAGTTGGATGATTTCCGGCTGGGGGACATATTTTATGCAGCTTATGTTTCTTATTTCCGCAAAAGAGATTGATTTGAGGAAACTTCCCCGCATTACTCTGTATGTTCAGCTGATTGTAGTGGCGCTGATCATATCTCTTTCCCTTACGGGTGTTATTGAGAATATCAGCTATGTCTATTACCGGATGAATTCCATACCGGTATACCGGCAGGCATTGGGGTTTGTCCATCCCAATGCTTTAGGGGCGCAGGTGGTGCAGTTTGGCATTGTCTGGCTTTGGATCCGATGGGAAAGATGGAAATGGTATGACAATGCCGTCTATGCTTTGGCTGCGTACTCGATCTTTATGGTCAGCAATTCGGTAACAAGCACGCTGCTCATTGTGCTGATTCCCTGCATATATTTTTTGTATCGGCTGCTGCTGAAGAGAAAGCATGCCGGAGTGCTTGAGGGAATAATGAAAGCATGTGTGCCGGCGGTGCCCATTCTAATTATGCCGTTGGCATATCTATGCACGGAAACCAACGAAAAATTGGCAGTGTTTGACAGAATCATTTCCTGGCGGCTCATTATGGCAAACCGTTTTTTGCGGGAATACCCGGCCAGCCTGCTAGGGAGGCGGATACCTTCCGATGCCGGCACGGATCTTCTGTATATTGACATACTGGTAAAATACGGAGGGATAATTCTGGCGGTCTTGGTGATCGGTATGTACCTGCTGATGAAGTACGCAATAAGCAAAAAAATGTATCCCCTTGTCCTGTCGGTTTTTATATATACATTTTACGGGATTACGGAACATTATCCTTATCTGCTGATGTATAACTTTACTCTTGTTTATCTGGTGAATGTAATATACGGCGGAAAGGACGGAACGGAAAAGGGAATAGGGGAAAAAGGCGGGCGGCAGCCGGCATAAAACGGAGGGAACGGGAATGATTATAGCAAGAAGCCCGCTCAGGATATCCTTGGGCGGGGGAGGTACGGATCTGCCGTCATATTATGAGCAGCATGAAGGCTTTCTGATATCGGCGGCCATAGATAAATATGTATATATTACGCTGCACAAAACCTTTGAGAAAGAAATTATCCTGAAGTATTCCCATATGGAGAAGATAAAAAACGGAAAAGAGATAAAGCATCCTATTTTCCGAGAGGCCATAAGGCTGCTTCATATGGAAGACTATCCTATGGAAATCTGCTCCATGGCAGATATCCCCGGCGGGACAGGCCTTGGCTCCTCTTCTTCTTTCACCACGGCTCTTCTGAAAGCACTGCATACGGCCAAAGGAGATATTGTCAGTACGAGGACGCTGGCCGAGGAGGCCTGTGAGATCGAGATGAACCGGCTGGGAGAGCCCATTGGGAAGCAGGATCAGTACATAGCGGCGTACGGCGGCATTACTTGCATGCAGTTTCGTAAGGACGGTTATGTATGGGTCGATCCGCTGAATATCTCAAAAGAGACGTTTTATAACTTGGAAGACAACTTAATCTTATTTTTTACGGGTTTTACCCATACGGCCGGAAATATACTGAAAGAACAGGATGAGGCCAGCAGAAAAAAAGAGAAAGATATGATCAATAATCTTCATTTCGTAAAGGAATTGGGATATCAGAGCAGGGACGCTTTGGAACGGGGGGATTTGGATACATTGGCGGATATTATGAATACCCATTGGGAGTATAAGAAAAAAAGGGCGGGAGGCATGAGCAACCCCCAGATTGACAAATGGTACCAGCTGGCAATGGCTAACGGAGCCGGGGGCGGCAAGCTGATCGGAGCCGGAGGCGGGGGATTTCTTATGTTCTATGCCAAGGACAAGCAGAAGCTGCGTCATGTCATGGGGCAGGCCGGATTGGAGGAAGTGCGTTTCCGGTTTGAGGCGGAAGGGACAAAAATTTTGTAAGGAGACGGAACGGATGGAAAACGGATATTGGGATTCCCTGCCGATGCCGGGGGATTTGCAAGTGGTAGTGCTGATGGGAGGATTGGGCAGCAGGCTGGGCAAGGAGGCCGGAAAACGGCCGAAGGCGCTGGCTGACGTAAACGGTACGCCTTTTTTTGATTATCAGCTTCGGCTTCTGATAAGCTATGGGTTCCGGAAGTTTCTGTTTCTGGTAGGACATATGGCGGAACAGATCGAGGAACATTATAGGGACGGAAGCGGATACGGGGTAAACATTGCTTATTCTTATGACGGTGAAAAGCTTCTTGGGACTGGGGGCGCGGTTGGCAGGGCTTATGAAAAATTGGAAGAGGATTTCCTGCTGCTCTATGGGGATTCTTTTATGGATGTGGATTATAGGGAAACCATATACCGTTACTTCCGTGGAAAACGGATAGGATGCCATGCGCTGATGACCGTGATGGAGAACGATGACAGTCTGGAACGCAGCAATGTCATTTACAAGGAGGGCCGTATCCTTCTGTATGATAAGTGCAGTCAAAAAGCAGGGATGCATTATGTGGACTATGGCGTGGGAATGTTCGGGAAGCATCTGTTCAGGGACTGCGGAGGGGAGAGTTTTTTTGACATGGCGGATTTGCAGAAAAGACTGTCCTTGGAGGGGAAGCTGGCGGCGCAGGAAGTCACACGCCGCTTTTATGAAATCGGGCATCCGGAATCCTTGCTGGAATTTAAGCAGTATGCCAAAAGGAGGTTCGGTCAGCCGCAGAAGGCCGTTTTTCTGGATAGGGACGGCGTGATTAACAACATTGTTTACCGGGAGGAAACGGAACAGTTGGATTCGCCGCTTAAGAAAAATGAGGCGGAACTGACGGAGGGGGCGGCGGATGCCATGAAAATACTGCAGCAGGAAGGGTATTATCTGTTTATTGTGACGAACCAGCCTGCGGCGGCCAAAGGGAAAGCCATATTGGCGGATTTGTATGATGTGAATACATATCTTGGCAAATTGTTGAAAGAAAACGGAGTTTTCATAGACGGCGTGGAAATCTGCCCTCATTATCCGGAAGCTTCTGCCCATGTGCAAGAGCGGTTCCTGATCGGAAACTGTCGGTGCAGGAAGCCGGGAACCGGGATGGTGGATGCGCTGGCCGGCCGTTTTTCCTTAGATAGGGGCGAATCTTGGATGGTGGGGGATTCTTATACGGATATACTGGCCGGAAGGAAGGCCGGGCTGCGGACGGCTTTTATCGGCAATTATAAATGTGACGTGTGTAGATGCCTGAGATATGAAAAACCGGATATGATATGCCGCAGTCTGGCAGATTTTACATATCGGGTGAAAGAGAGGAAAATATGATTGCGGCAATTTGTTTATTGATTCCGTCTTTGGTTTTGGTTTACCTGCGAGAAAGAATTGTGGAACAGCATAGTTCTTTTCGGACAAAGGCTTTTATTTGTGCCCTTTCTCTGCTGGGCCTTAACTTTATGATGCTGGGGCTTTTATATTTTATTTTTGACAGTAAGTTGGGAAAACGGAAATTTCGGCCGTTTTTCTCTGGCTCACTGCCGGCATAGTCAGCGTGCTGGGAACCATATGTTTTGCAATCGGTATTTCCGTACTGATTACGCCCTTTTATGTGCTGCGGTATATTTATCCGGTATCGGCTGTGGCATGGGTTGTTTTAGGGGTAACGGTTTCCCGGCTGAAAGGTTCCAAAGCATATGCCGCTTTTCTTGTTATCTATATGCTGATGGTTTTTCTGCCGTCCTATCAGACAAAATTTCTGAAGGAAAAACAGGCCAATGATAATTTAGAGAAAACGCTGGCAGGCACGGTGGATGAAATAGGCTCGGAGGATGTGATTTGGGTGACTTCAAATACTTTGCCGGTCATAGGGTATTATTACCCGGAAGCCAGAAGGCAGAGGGTAAAATTGTCTGTTCTGCCCGAGTTGGAGAAAGGAACATGCTATTGGCTGATTCTGGAGGAAGAATTGGCCCCGGAGGTCTATCGGCAATTCGATGAACAGGGCTTCTCCTGCCGCACATTTATGGAACAGGGGCATCTGGGCACGGTTCCGGTGACTATATACCGGATTGAGGAACAGGAAGAACAGGCTGTACAGTGAGGGAGGAGATTGTGCAGAACAAAGAATTGCAAGATATAATATTGGATATTTTCATTCATGTAAAGGAAATCTGTGAAAGGCACCGTTTAAGGTATTTTGCCATAGGAGGCACCTGTATAGGGGCGGTCAGGCATCAAGGATTCATTCCATGGGATGACGACTTGGACATTGCAATGCCTGACAGAGATTATGAAGAATTTCTGCGGATTGCGCCGGACGAACTGCCCGGGCATCTGGCTGTTATGGATTCGGACACACAGATGTGCACCAAAATTCACAATATTAACACAACGCTTATTGAAGTGTGGACGCCGCATAAATGCAACGGCGGGGTATTTATTGACATTATGCCTTTTTATGGTGTTCCGGAAGGGAAAAGAGAGCGGCTGCTGCTTTGCTGTAAGATTAAAATTCTCAAGAAACTTCAGGATAAGCAGGTAGGCAGGCTGAGGGACAATGCGAGGCTGCGCGGAAAGCTGCTCTGGCTGGCAATGAAGCCTTTTCATTGCGTTGCAGGCCGTCATTTTTACCGGAAACTATGGACACGCATTGTCTCTGAAAGAGATTTCGATTCTTCCCGATATACCGGCTTTACATGGTCGTATCATCTGGAAAAGAGGATTTTTGAAAGGGCTTGGTTTGACAGTTATGAAGAGTTTCCTTTTGAAAGAACTGTCATACGCTGCCCGGCCGGGTGGGATGCCTATCTGACAAAGCATTTCGGCGACTATCTGGCAATCCCGCCGCGATGTGAGCAAATGAGCAAACATATATATTTCCTTGACCTGAATGTATCTTACAAAGAATATCGGAAAAAGGAAAAGGGAAAGGGGAAAAGGAGGGAGAGGCGGCATGGTAATCGGCTATACGGCAGGGGTTTATGATTTATTCCATATCGGCCATCTGAATCTGCTGAAGAATGCAAAGGGCATGTGCGACAAGCTGATTGTGGGGGTTACGGTGGATGATTTGGTAGTCTATAAGGGAAAGCATGCCATGATACCTTTTGAGGACAGGCTGGAAATCGTGCGCAGCTGCAAATATGTGGATGCTGCGGTGCCGCAGTATGATATGGACAAGCTGGCTGCCTGTAGGAAACTGGGGGCATCCATACTGTTTGTAGGAGACGATTGGTATGCTACGGAGAAGTGGAAGGAGTATGAGCAGGAATTTATAAGGGAGGATATAAAAATCATCTATTTCCCTTATACGAAAGGAGTTTCCTCCACGCAGATTTCCAAGGCTCTGAAGGCAGCGAGGGAGTGAGGGCTGTTATCCCGTGCCTACAGCCGGCATGTCCCCGCCGGAACAGATGGCGTTGCATTGGGGCGATGCACTTTAAGGGCACAGAAAGGCGCAGGAGGGAAGCATGAAAAAGGAAAAGTCCCGGACGGCGAATGTACTGCGGAATATGACCGCGGGTATGTTTGTGAAAGGTATCACGTTAGTTCTCAGTTTTGTCTCAAAAACTATCTTTATCAAGCTGCTGGGCATTCAATATACAGGGGTATCCAGCCTTTTTACGGATATACTGACGGTGCTGTCACTGGCGGAACTGGGCATATCCTCTGCCATTACTTATGCTTTGTATAAGCCGGTGGCAGAAAAGGACAGCAGGCAGATTGCCAGGCTGATGAATTTCTATAAAACCGCATATCGGATGGTGGCATTGGCCGTGCTGTCTTTCGGGCTGGCTTTGGTTCCTTTCCTGGACAGGCTGGTGACGGATGTTCCGGACATAAGGGAAAGCATTACGCTTGTCTATCTGCTGTATGTGACGAAGTCCGCCTGCTCTTACCTGTTAATCTATAAATCGGCCATTCTGAACGCAAAGCAGAAAAAATATGAGATTTCCAAAATCGAAGGCATTATGGCGGTGGTAAAGCTGCTGGCAGAATGCTTGGTTTTATGGCTGTTCCGGCAATTTCTCGCATATCTGCTGACGGATATCCTGCTGACCGTTGTGCAGAACATCCTGATTTCCCGAAGGGCTGAGAGGGAATATGACAGCAGGGCAGGAGGAGACGGCGGGAAGCTGGGAAAGGAAGAAAAGCTGGCGATTCTGGCGGATGTAAAAGCATTGGCGATGTATCAGATATCGGGGGTCTGCCTGTCGGGGACGGACAGCATTGTCATCTCATCCGTGCTGGGAACCGGCATGGTAGGCCTGCTGAGCAGCTATAAAATGCTTCTGCAAAGCGTCACGTCCATTCTGCAGCAGTTTTTCAATGCCGCCAATGCCAGTGTGGGGAATCTGGCGGCGGAAGGAGGGCGGGAAAAACAATATCGGCTGTTCCGGGGGCTTAATTTTGCCGTATTCTGGGCAAATGCTTTTTGCGGCACGGCTTTATATCTGCTGCTGAATCCTTTTGTGGAACTTTGGCTGGGGAGGGAATATCTGCTGGGGGAGCCGGTGGCGCTGGCTTTAACGCTGGATTTTTATATTTCCAATATGATCCGCTGTGTGGCGTTGTTCCGTACGTCCAACGGGCTGTTTGTCCAAGGCAGGTACCGGCCGGTGATAATGGCCTTGCTCAATGTGACGCTTTCGGTGCTGTTTGCGTACCGAAGCGGTATCTTCGGGGTTCTGATGGCAACGGTGATTGCAAGGGCGGTTACGCAGGTCTGGTATGACCCATGGCTGATTTACCGGGAAATATTCCGTAGAAACGTGGGAGAATATTACAAAGATTATATATGTTATTTTCTTACGGCTGCCGCGGGCATACTGCTGATTAAGGCATTTGCATGGCTGGCCGCCGGTACGGTGGGGAATCCGTATCATCTGTTTTTGCTGAAAGCGGCATTGTGCCTTGCGGTTCCCAATGGGGTGATTGTCTTGTTCTGGCATAGGACGGAACAATTCGGGGAATGTGTCCGGCGTATCGGAAAGATTGCCGGCATGGTAAAGGGAGGAGGAAGAAGAGATGGAAGATAAGAGATATTGCATGAGTTCGTTTTTGATGTTCCGGACAGTGGCGGACGGCACAAAGTCCTTTGACGGGAAATCCGCGCCGAACTTGTGGGAGGATGTCCGGCCGCGCAAGGGTATCCATGACAGCAGGGAACTGGAAGAGTATTTAAGGAACCGAGTGCTGGAAACCTGTGGGAAGAAACGGGCGGCTCTGGCATTGAGCGGAGGCATGGATTCGGCCATTCTGGCCAAGTTCATGCCGGAAGGTTCCGTCTGTTACACATTCCGGTGCATTGTTCCGGGGATGCAGGTAACGGACGAAACGGCTGCCGCGGCACGGTATGCGGAAAGCTGCGGCCTGAAACACCGTATAGTACCGATTTACTGGGAAGATTTTGAGGCATATGCACCGGTTCTTATGGCGCATAAGCATGCCCCCATCCATTCTATAGAGGTACAGATTTACAAGGCAGCCTTGCAGGCTCTGCAGGACGGGATGGAAACGCTGCTTTTCGGGGAAAGCGCGGATGTGGTCTATGGGGGGATGGATGGGCTGCTTTCCCGGGACTGGCTGGCAGGGGATTTTATGGAACGGTATTCTTATGTCATGCCTTATAAGGCATTGGCGGAGCCGCAACTGGTTTTGGAGCCTTACCGCCGTTTTATCAGGGACGGGCATATAGATCCTCATGCATTTGTGTCGGAGGTGTTCCGAAAGGAAGGGATGGGCTCTTACAGCAATGCCACGGATACGGCAGGCTGTCCTGCCGTATGCCCTTTTGGGGAGACATATCTGGCGGAGCCGATTGACTATGCCCGTATCCGCGCAGGGGAAAACAAATATTTTGTGCGGGAGATTTTTTCCAGACTTTACCCGGGTGTCAGAATACCGGCAAAGCTGCCTATGCCCCGTCCCATGAATGAGTGGATGAAGGGTTTTAAGGGGCCGGTGCGCAGGGAATTTCTGCCTCATTGCACGGATACTATGAACGGCGACCAGAAATGGCTTGTCTGGGCATTGGAACGTTATCTGGACTTGCTGGAGGAAGGGCGATGAAAAGGACGGTAAGGGAAAGGGTTTTAAGGGTCCGGGGTATTTTAGGCCCTATTGTGAAACCCGGGAAATATTGGAGGGAAATTCAGGACAGGCTGGAAAGGCAGCTGGCGCTTCCGCCTACCAGGAAACAGGTGGCATGGTGCTATCGGGATTTCTTGTGGTTCCGTATCTTATTTAACGGATCGATGCATGACTATTTTGACGGGCAGATGTACCGGAAAAGTAATTTTGTCCGGGAAGAATCTCTGTCCCGGTATGTCAGGTTTCCTTGGCGGGATGCCATACAGCGGCAGGAAGACTGGGTTGTCTTTCAGGATAAGAGAGAATTTTACAAAGCTTTTTCGGAGCATTTACATAGGGACTGGATGATTCTCGGGCCGTCTGTGTCTTGGGAAGAATATCTGGCATTCCTTGCCCGATGTTCTTATCAGGTGTTTGTGAAGATTCCCGAAAGCGGAGGAGGGAAGGGAGTGCGGTATATGACACCCGATACTTTGGAACGGCAGAGGGAACTGTTCCGGGCAGGGCAGAAGGAGGAATATATTTTGGAAGGGAAACTGCGGCAGTGCGAAGAAATTTATTCTTTTGCCAATGCCTCGGTCAATACGTTCCGCATGATTACATTGGTGGATGCCAAAGGACAGGTGCATCTGGCCGCCGCTGTGCTGCGGATGGGCAGCGGGCAGAATCCGTTGGATAATTTCTGCATGGGCGGCATGTCTGCGGTAATTGACGTGGATACGGGAATTATATGCAGTACGGCAAAGGACGGGGACGGAAAAGAGTATCTTTGTCATCCCAATACGGGAAAACAGATTATCGGATATCGGATACCCGATTGGCAGGGATATAAGGACTTTGCCGTCTCTTTAGGGAAGAAATATCCGCAGATGCGGTATGTGGGATGGGATATTATAAAAGATATTTATGGGAACTATTGTGTCATTGAAGGGAATAAGGATGCCGGGGTGGAATTGATCGAATGCCATTTCCTGTGGGGGCTGAAGCCATATTATGAAGCTATCCTGAATGTGGGGGAATATCCTCCGGGAGGGGACGGTTAGAGCGTGCTTGAAAAGCGTTTTTGCTTTCATGGAATAGAATGATTGGGAGAAAGAGGAGAAGCATGAAAACAGAAGAATACATTGAGAATTATCTAAAGGAAACGGAGCAGATTGCCAGACAGCTGCCCCGGGAGGATATCGCCAAAGCGGTAGAATTGCTGAAAAACGTAAAAGAACTGGGCGGCAGGCTATTTGTGCTGGGCGTAGGAGGAAGCGCGGCAAATGCTTCCCATGCGGTTAATGATTTCCGTAAAATCGCCGGCATGGAAACTTATGCCCCTACCGACAATGTGTCGGAACTGACCGCAAGAACCAACGATGAGGGATGGGATACTACCTTTTCGGAATGGCTGAAAATATCGAGGCTGAATGAGAAGGACGGCATTTTGGTTCTTTCCGTAGGCGGAGGCAGTGAGTTGGCTTCGCCGAATATCGTAAGCGCACTGAAACTGGCCAAAGAAAGGAAGGCAGCCGTTATTTCCATTGTTTCCAAAGACGGCGGGTACGCCGGCCAGGTTTCCGATGCGTGTATGCTGA
Organism: uncultured Lachnospiraceae bacterium; assembly: GCA_910586275.1. GTDB lineage: Bacteria > Bacillota > Clostridia > Lachnospirales > Lachnospiraceae > Kineothrix. The sequence goes on from CAJUIM010000019.1 coordinate 33,448, forward strand.
TACCTGTGGTGGACGGACGGAGAATTACGCCCCATGCCGAAGGATGGCAGGGGATCCTGTGGCATCTGATGGTGAATGCCATGGCGGAAGGGCAAAAGCAGTGTGGACAAATGGAAGGAAAGGATACGGAGTCCGGCTGGCCCGGGCTAAGGGGGTACGGAGCATGGATATAAAAGAACTGAAGATTAAAATATTTGCCGACGGGGCAGATATCGGAGGGATGAAAAAGGAATACGGAAAAGGGTATGTAAGGGGTTTTACCACAAATCCTACGCTGATGAAAAAGGCAGGGGTTTCTGACTATGCGGCGTTTGCCGGAGAAGCCGTGCAGGCGATTCCGGATCTGCCACTATCTTTTGAGGTATTTGCGGACAGTTTTGAAGATATGGAAAAGGAAGCCAAAGTTCTGGCAGGAATGGGGAAAAACGTATATGTGAAAATACCGATAACCAATGCCGGAGGGGAGTCGGCCATTCCGCTGATACGGAAACTGTCGGGGCTTGGAATGCGGCTCAATGTGACGGCCGTTTTTACTCTTGGGCAGGTGGAGGAGGCCGTGGGGGCTTTTGCGGAGGGCACGCAAAATATAGTATCCGTGTTTGCCGGAAGGATTATGGATACAGGGGTGGATGCGGAGCCGCTTATGAAAGAGGCTCTTGCGCTCTGCCGGAGGAAAGCAGGGACGGAACTGCTATGGGCAAGCTGCCGGGAGGTATTCAATATTATAGAGGCAGAGCGGTGTGGGGTGGATATTATTACGGTGACCAATGACATTCTTGCGAAGCTGCCCTGTCTCGGGAAAGATCTGGCAGAGTTTTCCTTAGAGACTGTCCGGATGTTCGCGGAGGACAGTGCCAGCCTGGGATATTCCATCTGCGGGTAGGGCGTATCCGAAAATAAATTTCCCTGTTTTTTGTGCTGTCGGGTAAAAAAGCGCAATTCTGTGGTATAATGAATGCATGCTCTGTTTTTGGGGGTTTTTGAAATGGCTTTCACTAGAGCACTGGATTTTGGTGCCGCAGGGCGAAAGCGCGTCCGAATAAGACTTTATTTCGGATACGGACTGCGGCTTGAGTGAATGACATTGCGTTTTATGGAGGGAAACGGACTATGAAAAAGGCGGCGGAATCAGGAAAGAAAAACTCAATTGTGATAGTAAGCTATGCCGTGATTATGGCGGTCGGCCTAGGAACTTTTACAGGCTGTTTAGCCGCAGAAGGGAAGGGGGATGCCTTGCCGGAGTCTGGCAGTCATTTTTCCGAAGCGGATCCCGTATTGGCCGACAGTTCTGTTGTGATAGGAAATCTGTCATTTTCCATACATGAAAGCAAACAGGATATTTTGGAAAAACTGGAGGAAACCGATTGGGAGTATAGTGCATTTGATGGTCCGGAGGAAAACAAATACGATGTCTGCTATTGCATCGATTCTTGGATGCAGTTATATTTTTTAAAGGATGAATGCGTCCGTCTGAGATTGATTGATGTGGTCCCCGAAGGCTTAGGGGAAACCGTACAGACCGCCGGGGGCATCCGTCCCGGGGATACTTATGAGCGGATGGTGGAATTATACGGGGATTCTTTTGAGACGCATACATACATTGACAGAGGGTTATATACGATATACCGTTATTTCATAGATGATTGCATCTGCGAATTCGGGATGCCCGGAGAAAGTTTAGGCTCTGTTTATAATGCAGATATCTATATTGCGAATCTGGAGCCTGTTTATGAGTATGGGGAAGAAGTTATGCGCTGACTGAGCTTCCGGCAGATATAATCACATGAAAGATTCCCCGTCAGTTAATTTGCGGCTGTTTTTCCGTACCTTTTGGAAAACTTTTCAAAAACGTAACAGTTCAGCCTGAATGTAATGTTGGGAGGCGGACGCCCGTGCGCGAGTTTTTTTAG
>CAJUIM010000020.1 GCA_910586275.1 uncultured Lachnospiraceae bacterium
TCTCTGGTACGAATACGAAAAAAAGGAAAGAATTTAACCGCATGATTGCGTGTGCGAAAAACGGTGATTTTGATTTGATTGTAACAAAAGAAATCTCCCGTTTTGCGAGGAATACCCTTGATAGTATATTCTATACCCGTGACCTCAAAAAGCACGGCGTGGGTGTTATCTTTATGAATGATAACATCAACACTTTAGACGGCGATGCGGAGCTTCGCCTTGCCATTATGTCCTCGATTGCACAGGAGGAAAGCCGTAAGACTTCCGAGCGTGTGAAATGGGGGCAGAAACGCCAGATGGAGCAGGGAGTTGTGTTTGGGCGGAGTATGCTTGGTTACGATGTGAAAGACGGCAAAATGTATATCAACGAGGATGGGGCGAAAGTTGTCCGTCTTATCTTTCACAAATTTGTAAATGAGGGAAAAGGAACGCATGTGATTGCCCGTGAACTTCGGGAGGAGGGAATTAAGCCCATGCGGGTAAAAGAATGGCAGAACACAGTCATTCTCCGTGTTATCCGCAATGAAAAATACTGCGGTGATTTGGTGCAGAAGAAAACCTATACGCCAGACTTTTTATCCCATGAAAAGAAATATAACCGAGGGCAAGAGGAATTTGTGATTATCAAAGACCATCATGAGCCGATTATCTCCCGTGAGCTTTTCGATAAGGCAAACCGCATTTTGGATGAAAAATCGCTTTCACAGGAGGGCAAAGCGAAACACAGCAACCGTTATCCATTTTCTGGGAAAATCAAATGCGGATGCTGCGGTTCAAGTTATGTGGCGAGATATAAAACCCGAAAAAATGGAAGCCGCTATAAGGCGTGGCGGTGTCTTGAAGCTGCAAGGCATGGAAGCCCTCATGTGGACAAAGCAGGGAATCAAGTTGGATGCAGTGGACTTAGCATACGCAACGAAGATGCAACCCATATTATGTATCTTGTCACGAGGAGCTTAAAATATAATAAGAAGAAAATCACTGACAATTTGCTTGCGATTATCAAGCCTATTATCGCAATGGATACCGTAGGAACAGATAGTGAGAAATTAAAATCACAGATAAAAGCTATTGAACAAAAACGCACAAACCTCATTGACCTTTATGCATCTGGAGATATTGCCAGAGATGAATTTTCAGCGGCAAGAGCAAAATGTGAGAATGAGATTGCCGAACTGCAATCCATTATAGATAGCGTAGATAAACAAAGGGGGAGGATCGAAAAACAGCAAGAACTTGTTGCTGAAATTACAGAAGCTATGAATGAACTGATAAATGGTGTGGAATATGAAGATGATTTTTATAAAGGAATCTTAGATAAAATGGTCGTGAATGATAAAGACCACATTGATGTGTATTTGAATTTACTTCCTCTCAAATGGAGTTATACGGTCGCAAAGAGTATAAAGTGTCCGCAGGGTAAAGTGCTAAAAAAAGCGCAGGCCCCTGAGATGGAACATTTCAGGGGCTTCTCTACCGATATCGGTCAGCAGTCCGGCAACATGAAACGGCATAGTGTAACGCTGTGAAAGGTAACGCATGGAAGCGGCCAGTTCACCGTCCGGGCCGCCGAACTGACTGATAATGACCTGTGCAAGCTTTGCATTTGGCTGGGTAATCTTTACAGGGTACTGTAATCTTTTTTCATAATTCCACATATCCTAGCATCCTCCTTCCCATGGCATAGGCTGTAATGCCCATTTCCATTCTTTGCAGCTGTTGTCGGCCACGGAAAGGGAGAGCGGGCCGTATTTGCCGGCATAGTCGCGCATCATCTGATTTTTCATGCGCATATAATGGTTGAAATACTCAATGGCTTCCCTGTCCATAGGATGGGTATCCAAATATTGCGTCATTTCCACGGTGACAAAATCAACGACCCCGATGTCATGAAGCATACTTTCCTGTTCGCTGTTCATCTTAAAATTCATTTTACGCATCTCCTTCCTGTAAACGGTTTGGTCAGTTCAGGAAAGATGGTGCCGGTGCAGTAAGCTTTATCCAAATCTTCATAAATCTGCGTAAGGTGCTGCCAAGGCACATATGCCATTGCCAAAGGGAAGCGGTCAAAATATTCGTTGAAATTATAGTCCTGCATAATACTCCTTTCATAATTCTTGCGTATTTTTAATATATTATATGTTGGGGTCAGGGGGATGTGCAGAAACGGGCAGGGAACGGTAATGTCAGAAATTTATATTTTTTTTAGAAACAGATGGTATTTGTGACATTGCGGATATGGTAGAATAGCTTTATGATTCTGACAGAAGAAAATTTGGAGAAGGTTTTGGCAATGGCAGTTTTTCATATAGAAGACTGCCGCGGATCGGAGGGACAATCGATATGGGTTCATTTGTAGAATTTAAGAATGTCTGCAAGACATACCATATGGGAGAGGTAGATATAGAAGCACTGAAGGATGTGAATTTTACGATTGAGAGAGGGGAGTTCTGCGTGATAGTCGGTGCTTCCGGAGCAGGGAAAACAACAATACTGAATATATTGGGCGGAATGGACAGTCTGTCCTCGGGGCAGGCAATGCTGGACGGGGAAGAAATTTCTTCTTACAATAAAAAGAAACTGACCGCTTACAGACGGTATGACATAGGATTTGTGTTTCAGTTTTATAATTTAGTGCAGAACCTGACGGCATTGGAAAACGTGGAACTGGCGGCGCAGATATGCAAAAATCCGCTGGATGCAATGTCGGTGCTGGAAATGGTAGGGCTGAAAGACAGATCCGGGAATTTCCCGGCGCAGCTGTCCGGTGGGGAACAGCAGAGAGTGGCTATCGCAAGGGCGTTGGCTAAAAATCCGAAGCTGCTGCTTTGCGATGAGCCTACGGGGGCGTTGGACTATAATACGGGAAAGGCTGTCCTGAAGCTGCTCCAGGATGCATGCCGGAAAAACGGAATGACTGTCGTAGTCATTACACATAATCAGGCATTGACTGCCATGGCCGACAGAGTCATTACGGTAAAAAGCGGGACTGTACGGAAAACGGAGATAAACGAACATATCGTGCCGGTGGAAGAAATTGAATGGTAGGCTGTTTATAAATTACTTTTCGGACGAAAGAAGGATATATCTGCAAAGGCAAGGGGTCGGGCAATGAGCAATGGGATGAGGAAAACTACATATCGGGAGATCAAAGGGAGTTTCGGGCGGTATATGGCTATTTTTGCCATTGTGATGCTGGGAGTAGGCTTGTTTGCCGGATTAAAGGCGACCACGCCGGCCATGATCGCTACAGAGAATACCTATTTATACCGGCAGAATTTTTTTGATTTCCGCCTGCTGTCCACCATAGGGTTTGAGCCGGAGGATGCAGGGAAGCTGGAAACGGCCAAAGAAGTGGGGCAGGCGGAAGGAGCCGTTTCGGTGGATGCATTATGCACATTCGGGGACGGAAATGAATCCGTATATAAATTCCATACGCTGCCGGAAAAAATCAATCTGCCGATAGTGACTTCCGGCAGGCTGCCGGAGCATGCGGACGAATGCGTACTGGACGATGCCGCATTCGGCGAGGATGCCATAGGCAGCCGGATTACGGTAACGGAGAATAACGCGGAAGATACGTTGGAGATGTTCGGAACCCGGACTTTTACCGTAGTGGGAACCGTGCGTTCCCCCTATTATATTAATTTTGAACGGGGAACCACGTCCATAGGAGACGGGAAAATCACGGCATTTCTCTATGTGCCGAAAGCATCTTTTGTTTGTGATTACCTGACGGAAATCTATGTCACCTTGGCGGAGAAGTACGATGTCTATACGGAAGAATATGACACTTACATAGAAGATTCCGAAGAAGAGATGGAACGGTGGGCAGAACGGCTTGCATACGGCAGATATGACCGCATTACGGCTGAGGCACAGAAAAAAATTGAGGATGCGCAGGCTCAGCTGGATGAAAAGGCTGCGGAGGCAGAAGCGGAGCTGCAGGATGCCTGGCAGGAAATTCTGGACGGAGAACAGGAACTGGCCGACGGGGAGCAGGAAATCCTGGACGGAGAGCGGGAAATCAGGGACGGCAGAAAAGAAATTGCGGACTATGAGCAAGAGATCCTGGACGGGGAACGGGAACTGGCCGACGGGGAAAAAGAGATACAGGACAGGGAAAAAGAAGCGGCAGATGCGGAGGAAGAAATCCGACTGCACGAATGGGAAATATTTGACGGCGAGCAGAAATTGGCCATGGGCAGGGAGGAACTGGAACAGGCGAAAGGGCTTTTGCGGGAAAAGGAAGCACTTTTGCGGGAAACCGAAGCAGAACTGACGGAAAAAGAGGCGGAACTGATGAAACAGGAAAGCAGGCTGACGGCGCAGGATGAGGCACTGGCGGCAGAAGAAGCCGGCTTGGCGGAAAAAGGGCAGACTCTGGCAGCACAGGAAGGCATCCTAGCAGTCCGGGAAGAGGAACTGGCCGTACAGGAGACAGCCCTAGCCGCGCAGGAAGAAGAGCTGGCAATGCAGGAGGCGGCTCTGACAGAACAGGAAGCGGGGTTGGCTGCGCAAGAGGCAGAACTGACACTGCAGGAAGAAAAGCTAGAGGCGCAGGGAGCGGAGTTGACGGCTAGGGAAACGGAACTGAACGGTCAGGCAGCGGAGCGGAACAGTGAACTGGAGCAGTTGGAACAAGCTTTCGCCATGCAGCATATTTCGCAGGAACAATATGAGGAGGGCAAGCAGCGGATTCAGGCAGGACTGGCACAGATTCAGGCCGCACTGGGGGAGGTGCAGGCCGCAAAGGCTCAGGCTGAGGAAGGAAAAGTGCAGCTGCAGGCCGGGAAAGAGCAGATTCAGGCGGCAAAAGCCCAATTGCAGGAGGGAAGAGCCCGGATACAAGAGGGGAAGAATCAGCTGGAAGAGGGAAAAGCCCGGCTGCAGGCCGGGAAGAATCAGCTGGAAGAGGGGAAAGCCCAGCTGCAGGCTGCCAAAATGCAGCTGGAGGAGGGGAAACAACAGTTACAGGAAGGAAGAGCCAGGATTCAGGAAGGGCTTGGACAGGTTCGTTCCGGTTTAAGCAGGATAGAAGCAGGGAAAGGAGAACTGCAGGCAGGGAAAGATACGATTCAGGAAGCATGGAATAAGATTTTCTATAACGAAGATGTTCTGCAGGCTGCGGAAGGAGAATTGATTCCGGGGAAAAGAGAAGTGACGAAAGCAAGGACGGAATTGGAGGACGGGAAAGCGGAACTGGCCAAGGCACGGACAGAATTGGAAGAGGGAAAGCAGGATTTGGAAGAAGGAAGAGAGGAACTGGCCAAGGCACGGGCAGAATTAGCGGATGCTTCGGAAAAACTGGAAGATGGACGGAGAGAATGGGCGGATGGAAAAAAAGAACTGGAAGATGCAAAGACGGAATACCGGGATGCCAAAGCGGAATTTGAGGAAGAGGTAACGGACGCAAGGCGCAAAATTCAGGATGCAAGGGAGGAATTAGCGGATTTGGAGGAACCGGAAAGCTATGCGCTGACCAGAAATACTAACATAGGCTATGCCTGTTATGAAAGCGATTCCAATATTGTGGCAGCCATTGCCAATGTATTCCCTCTGTTCTTTTTCCTTGTGGCGGCCTTAATCTGCATGACCACAATGAATCGAATGGTAGAAGAGCAAAGGACGCAGATCGGCGTATTGAAAGCACTCGGCTACGGGAATGGTGCCATTATGGGAAAATATCTGTTTTATGCCGGTTCTGCGGCGGCTGCCGGCGCGGTCATCGGCTGCTTGGGAGGTACTTGGCTGTTTCCCAAAGTAATATGGATGGGCTACGGCATTATGTACAGCATGGGAGAAATCGAATATTTTTTGGATGCCCGTCTGGCTGTCCTTGCTTTGGCTGCCGCTCTTTTCTGTTCCATGGGAGCTGCTTGGCTTTCCTGTCGGTATGAACTGTACAGCGTGCCTGCCAATTTAATCCGACCGAAAGCGCCGAAAAGCGGAAAGCGTATTTTCTTGGAACGGGTAACATTTATTTGGGGGCGGATGAAATTTCTGCATAAGGTTTCCGTGCGGAATATCATCAGATATAAGAAGCGCTTTTTTATGATGATTCTTGGCATCAGCGGGTGTACCGCGCTGCTTGTCACAGGTTTTGGGCTGAAAGATTCCGTGATGGGCATAGCCGATATGCAATATGGGAATGTGCAGATTTATGATATAGGCATTGCCTTTTCAAAAAAAGTGGGAGAAGAGGATGTGCACCGGCTGAAAGAACAGACCGGATATAGGCTGGAACGGGTTGCCTGTATCCATGAAGAGAGCGTGGAACTGGATTTCGGCGGGAGAACCAAGTCACTATATCTGGAAATTCCCGAAAACGCAGAAGAAATCGAGGGATTTATAGATCTCCATACGGAAGCAGGGGAAAAAATTCCTTACCCGTCAGCAGGGGAGGCCGTACTGACGGCCAAGGCGGCGGAAAATATGGGGATAAAAGCCGGGGATAAGGTAACGCTTAGGGATGGCAGCCAAAATAAGATTACGGTGACCGTATCTGCATTGTGCGAGAATTTTGTTTCTAACTATATTTATATGGGAAAGGAAACTTATGAAGAACAGCTGGGAAAGGAACCGGAATATAAAAGTGCATATGCGATTGTGGCGGAAGGAGAAGATCTGTATGCGGCTGCCGCTGCCGTTTCCGACCAAGCCAATGTGCTGTCCGTTTCCCTGACAAAAGACATGCGGGACCGGATAAACTCTATGATGGAAAGCATGGATTACATTGTGGCCTTAATCATTGCCTGTGCCGGAAGTCTGGCTTTTATCGTACTGTATAACCTGACCAATATCAATATAACGGAACGGATCCGGGAAATCGCCACGATCAAAGTGCTTGGCTTTTATGCAAGGGAAACGGCGGACTATGTTTTCCGGGAAAACCTGATGCTGACCGGAATGGGGGCAGCCGCCGGGCTTTGGCTTGGAAAATGGCTGCATCGGTTTGTTATGTTCCATGTGAATATTGATACGGTTTCCTTTAAGACATTGATTAAGCCGGCCAGCTATATATGGAGCATTCTGTTTACGTTTGGCTTTGCCTTAATAGTAAACGGGGTCATGTATTTTAAGCTGGAAAAAATCAATATGGCGGAGTCTCTGAAATCCATTGAATAGACAGTGCCGTTCAAAAGCTGCAGCCCGTGTCAGGAGCGATGTTTTTATCCGGACGCGGGCTGCGGCTTATGTGAATTTGATGGAATGGATGGCAGTTATTTTGATTTTTGGTCATTCCAAATGTGCGCCAAAATATCCTTCAGAACGAGAAATGCATCCTCGTCATTATATCCGTAGTCCTGTCGAAGCCGGGTAAGCATTTCCCGTAATTCTGAGACATAGCTGCCGGTATCCACTTCCTTCTGATAGCTTGTCAGGACGGGATATTTTTTAGCCCACATTTGTGTCCAGTCTATTTTCTGCTGGGTTTCTTCGCTGGTTTTTTCTATCACTTCCTCAATTTTTTTTACTTTAATGTCAAAATCCACTAATTCATCCAAAGTCATATGATAAAGCGTTGATAACTTTTTGGATTGGCGGATGTCCGGCAGTGTTTCATCCAACTCCCACTTTGAGATGGTCTGTCTGCTCACGCCAAGCTTTTCTGCTACTTCTTCCTGCGATAGGCCGTTTTTCTTGCGGGCATTAAATAAACTGTTTCCTAAACTCATAACGTTGTCTCCTTTGCAAATGTAAGGTGTATGTTTTGTTGGCTGCTGTCATCAAGTATAAACGGTGATAAGGGAAAAAGCTACCTATGACGGTTTCCATTTACGCACGTTTTCTTGGCATAGCTATGCATTGGAAGGGCTGCGTTGCCATTGCATAGGCTTTTGGCCAAAGCAGAAGCACAGGCATGCAGCCGAAAATTGATTTCCATGATGTCCGATAATTTTGTATTGACACAAATGGTTCCTCCGTCTATAATTGCACTATAGATATTAATGAGAATCAATATCAAATAGGAATTTTAGGAAAGTAAACTCCTGGAAGGAAAAATCTTATGTTACTAAAAAGGATACGAGGTGAGAAATTATGACTCTGTATGATGGGGAAAAGGGCGGCTGCTATGAAGTCTGCGGTGTGCATGTGGAGGATTCCATATCCAGAAGGCTGCAGGCATTGGGGCTGAATGACGGTACGATGATAAAGATTCTGAACCGCAAGAAAAAAGGAGCGTTGATTATTCAGGTGCGAGGCACGCGTCTGGCATTGGGGCAGCATATTTCTTCCGGCATAGAAGTGAAGTCCGGGGAAAGGCTGAATGGATAGGTCACGGAGGTACGGAAGGAAAAAGGAGGAGACAGGCATGATTGACCGGGAAATGATCGACAGGGAAAAAGTGGTGCATGTAGCGTTTGTAGGAAATCCTAATTGCGGGAAAACCACGTTGTTCAATGCCATTACGGGCGCAAAGCTAAAGGTGGCCAACTGGCCGGGCGTTACGGTGGAGAAAGTGGAAGGGGAATCGGATTATGAAGGGTTTCATCTGACATTGGTGGATACGCCGGGGATTTATTCCCTGACCAGTTATACCATTGAGGAAAAAGTAACAAGACAGTGTGTCATGGATGACGACATAGAGGTCATCGTAAATATCGTGGATGCGTCTTCATTGGAGCGGAACCTCTACCTGACACTGCAGCTTCTGGAATTAGGGAAGCCGGTGGTGCTGGCTCTGAATATGATGGATATTGTGGAAGAGAGGGGGATGGAAATTGATCTCCATAGGCTGCCGGAAATGCTTGGGGGGATTCCTGTAGTCCCGGTTTCCGCCGCCAGACGGACAGGGCTGGATATCCTGCTTCATGCAGTCGTCCATCATTATGAAGAGGGGCCGAAAGGAGATGTGGTGCAGTACGGAAAAATAATAGAGGATAAACTGGCTAAGCTGGAAGTGATGATGCAGTCCGATTATCCCACACATTCGGCGGTGAGGTGGCATGCCATAAAGCTGCTGGAAGACGATGAGGAAGTAAGGGAGGACCATCCGGTTTCCGTACCCGATGTGGTGGACAGAAGTTACGAAAAGGAGATTATTCAGGCCAAATATTCATACATAGAGAGTATGATTGACGAAGTCATGTTTTACCGGAAAAAAAGGAAGGACAGCACAGATAAAGCCGATGCGCTGCTGACGCATCCGATCTGGGGGGTGCCTGCATTTCTGCTGATTATGGGGTTTGTCTTTTTTCTGACATTTACGGTGGGAGATTTTCTGAAAGGATATTTTGAAGTGGCCTTGGAACATTTATCGGCCGGTGCGGCAGGGCTGCTTTCTGCCTTTGGCGTATCCGGGTGGCTGGAATCTCTGGTAGTGGACGGCATTATAGCGGGAGTCGGAGGAATACTTACCTTTATTCCCAACATCTTTATCCTGTTTCTGGCACTGGCAATTTTAGAAGACAGCGGCTATATGGCCAGAGTCGCATATGTTATGGACGGCATTATGGGGAAGGTGGGGCTTTCCGGCAAAGCTTTCCTGCCCATGATACTTGGCTTCGGCTGTACGGTGCCGGCTATTATGGCCACCCGTGCTTTGGAAACGGAACGCGACAGACGGAAAACGATGATTGTCACGCCTTTTATGTCCTGTTCCGCACGGCTGCCTATTTATGTCCTGTTTTCCGGGATGTTTTTTCCGGATTGTGCGGGGACAGTGGCATTCTCCATGTATGTCATCGGCATGGCGATGGCAATTTTAGTGGCAAAGGTCATAAATCAGACGGAGAAGGGGGAACGGAATAATTCCCTGCTTATAGAACTGCCGGAATATAAACGGCCTAATCCCCGGACCATCCGCATTTATGTATGGAATAAGCTGAAAGATTATCTGTCCAAGGCAGGAACGACGATTTTTCTGGCATCCATTATTATCTGGTTTATTCTGAACTTCGGCATAAACGGAATGGTGGAAAGCCCGTCGGACAGTTTCGGCGCAGCCATCGGACGTTTTCTTGTGCCTGTTTTGGTGCCGGCAGGGCTTGGCATGTGGCAGATTGCAGTGGCTCTGATCTCCGGCATCTCTGCTAAGGAAGTGGTTGTTTCCAGCTTTGCGGTGCTGTTTGGGGTGTCAAATGCCAATTCACAGGCGGGAATGCAGGCTATCGCACACAATATCCAGAGCCTGAACCCGGACTTCGGGCCTCTGAATGCCTTTTCACTGATGCTGTTCTGCCTGCTTTACGTCCCTTGCATCGCAACGGTAGCTACGATTAAGAAAGAGAGCGGTTCCCGGAAATTCACGGTGGGCATGATCGCTTTTCAGCTGATATTTGCCTGGATTGTTTCCACGGCAGTATATCAGATAGGACATCTGTTCTGACAAAGAAAGCAGAGCCGGCATATCCGGTGTATATTCCGAGGACGGACTTCCGTGCCTGTGCATGATTACATAAAACGGTAGCTTTTATGCCGTGAAAATGCTATACTGTCATTAAATTGCAGAAAAGAAAGTATGCAGGAATCATGGGGCATGCGGAAGGATGGAGGGAAAATGGAAAACGGATATCAGAATTACGGACAGCAGGAGGCATACGGACAAGGAATGGCGGAAGGGAATATTCCCAATGACGGGGAATATGGAGGAAATTTTTTTCAGGATTTGGACTATGGGCTATGCAAAAGGTGCAGGCGGAGGTCGATAGACCGGAGTGAAAATCCGGATTCGGTATTGTGCCGGGACTGCCGGGAGGAACTGATCCGCCTGAAGATTCCGCCGGTATTTTATATTGTGGGGGCGGCAGTGATTTTAATGGCAGCGTTTACGTTTGCTGTTTCTGCCGGAGGGTTCAGAAATTTCGGCTCCTATAATAATGCCAACGGCACTGCGGAAGAGGGGTATGTGCTGACGGCCATGGACAACCTGCTAGAGATTTTGGAAGAAAATCCCGATAACAAAGACACTGCGGTTAAGCTGGCGGACATCGGCATGGAATATGGCTATTACGATTATGCCGCGTATGCCATTCAGGAATATCTGGTAGGGAAAGAGGTATCGGATTTCCAATATGCCAAAGTGAACGGGTACATAACGAAGCTGGAAATTTATTATGATACATATGATCTGTATGAAGAGATTTGGGAAGAGGCATTCGGCGACATATCCTATGCGGATGAGGCAGAGATATCTCCGGAGGATATTTATAGCCGGATGGACGAAGTGAGCCGGGAATTGTCCGAGTATATCGGGAAAGACGGATATGATCAGGCATTGCTGTATTATTATTTGGGAAACGTTTCGGCGGAAACCGAAGAAATGATGGAATATTATGAAAAATGCATAGCACTGGATCCTTATTATTATGATGCACAGGCAAGCATCGCGGCTTATTACCGAAGGCAGGGAGAACTGGAAAGGGCGAGGCAGCAGCTGGAGGAAATTTATGCCGTAAACAAAGAATCTTTTGAGGTGTTAAGGGTGTATGCCACATTGGAATTAGTGGAAGGGAACTTAAAGCAGGGGCTTGATTATGCCCTGCAGGCTTACGAACTATATCCGGAAGGAAACTATGTCATAGATACTTATATAGTTGCCCTGGTAGCTAACGGAAAAACGGAAGAGGCTGAAGAATTGGTCAGGGAGTATGAGGAAGAATACGTCTTTGACGATGACTTGTATGCCTTCCTAAATGGGGAAATGACCTTGAAAGAATATTATATAGGTGATTAGGAAAAGAAAGGAGCAGTTTGCATTATGATTATACCAGGAATAGTTATTTCCATTGTGACGTTTCCGGGAGTAGCCGTGCATGAATTGGCGCATCAGATCTGCTGCCGCATCTGCCGGATTCCTGTTTATGAAGTAAAATATTTTCAGGCGGCAAATCCTTGCGGTTATGTGCTGCATGAACCGACAGCCAATCCTTGGAAAAACCTGCTGACCGGATTAGGACCGTTTTTCTTCAATACCATTTTAGGAATATTGATTACGCTTCCGGCTTATTCCAATGTCTTTGGCTATAGTTCCGTAGACGGCAGCTTGGGGCAGATTGTGAAACTTTGCAGCTACATTCTTTATTGGCTGGGAGTATCCGTTTTGATGCATGCCTTTCCAAGCACGGGCGATGCGAAAACTATAGTGAACAGTGTATTGAAAAATGAGGAAGTGGGAATTTTGGCGAAAATCGTTGCAGCCCCTTTTATCGGACTGATATATCTTGGGGCATTGGGTTCCATATTCTGGTTGGATTTGGCATATGGGATAGGCGTATCCATGCTTTTGCCGAAGCTTATCAGTATGTGGCTGTTTTAAGACAGATAAGGAGGGGCAGTAAATGATCAGAATGACAAAATCCCAAATGAATCGTTTTGATTACAAAGAATGGGTTGCGTATTTTGCCGACAATAACGAAAAAAGGCTGGAAATAGACTTTTCGGAGGAAAAGGACATGCCGGCAGGCAAAAAGGTGCTGATTTTCCCTTCCATACGCGCATTCCGGAAAGGGGAAGGCTCGGAAGGCAGGCATTTGGCAGATGCGGCGGCAAAGTGGGCAGACCGGACAGGCCGGCCGGAATACAAAGAGGCCATGCAATGGTTTGTCCGGGAAGAAAACTGGCATTCCGCATATTTAAAAAAATATATGGATTTTCATCGGATCAGAGATGCCGAAAACTCATTTCTGGATAAAATTTTCCGCCGGCTTAGACAGTCGGCCGGCCTGAAATGCGAAGTCACGGTTCTAGTGACTGCCGAGATGATTGCGCTGACATACTATGATGCGCTGTCCAAATGCACCGAGTCCTCCGCGCTGAAAAGCATATGCCGCCAGATGCTGAAGGACGAAATTCCTCATATTATCTTCCAGTCCTACACTATCGGCCATTTCAATAACAGTCCTGCTTATCGGCTGGCCCGGATTCTGCTTATGGAATTCACTTCATTGGCCGTATGGTGCGCATACCGTCAAGTTTTCGAAGCAGGCGGCTATTGTTTCCGTAGGTTTCTGAGCGTAAACCTATGGTATCTGCGGCAGTCCATGGAGATGGCGATGAGAGTCGGCGGTTCAGCCGCAGCCTGCAGACGGTGACCGGTGACAGTATTGGCAGTGAGAAAAATTTTAAAAAATCTTGATTTCAAACCGTTTTTGTGCAAAAATAGAAAAAGGTGACAATGATAAATTGTTAACAATGTTTCAGAAGTTATTGCTGCATGAGATGAGTCCCAAAGGATGCCGGTAAATCATTGGCGAAACAGAAACGGGACGAAAAGAAGGAGAGAAGTATGAGAGGTATAGATACTCAAGTCCGCAAAATACGAAGGCGTATTTTCAAGGAAGTGGCAGATCTGGCATATCATTCAACGGATTTGATCAATGACGTGGAGGCATTGCCTTATAAAATAGTAAACTATGACGAGTCGCAATATGGCAATGTATATAGGGAAAGGGCCATTATAAGGGAGCGCATCCGCCTTGCCATGGGCATGTCTCTGCGGCCGGAAAATATGCCGGTACATGTTACGCAGGGACTGGCAGAAAGCGATATTGACGAAAAGTATTATGAACCGCCGCTGATGCAGGTCATTCCGTCCGCATGCAATTCCTGTCCCGAGAACAGATATGAGGTGACGGATAAGTGCATGGGCTGTGTGGCACATCCCTGCCGGGAGGTCTGCCCTAGGGGTGCAATCTCCATGAAGGACGGGAAATCCGTGATTGATCAGGAAAAATGTATCCGCTGCGGAAAATGTAAGACGGTGTGCCCATACGATGCGATTTCCCACCAGACAAGGCCTTGTCTGGCTGCCTGCGGAGTCAATGCCATTAAAAATGACGACAAAGGAAGAGCGGTCATTGACACCGATCTCTGTGTCTCCTGCGGGCAATGCATGGTCAACTGCCCCTTCGGGGCGATTGCGGACAAATCGCAGATTTTTCAGCTGATCCGTGCGATGCAGTCAGGGAGGAAAATCATTGCCCAGGTGGCACCCGCATTTGTAGGGCAGTTCGGCGCGAAGGTGACTCCGGACATGATGAAGAGTGCACTGAAAGAACTTGGCTTTTTTGACGTATATGAGACGGCGATCGGTGCCGATATGGGAGCGATGGCGGAAGCGGAGCATTATGTGCATGCAGTGGCTACAAAGGAACTGCCGTTCCTGCTGACTTCCTGCTGCCCGTCTTGGTCCATGCTGGCAAAGAAATTTTTCCCGGAAACAATAGACAAAATATCCAATGAGCTTACGCCCATGGTTGCCACGGCGCGTAAGATTAAAGAGGATTATCCCGATGCCAGCGTAGTGTTTATCGGACCGTGCGCTTCCAAGAAACTGGAAGCTTCCCGGAGGACAATCCGTTCGGATGTGGATTTTGTCATTACTTTCGAGGAACTGGCCGGTATGTTCGAGGCAAAGGGGATAGACTTAAATGCCGTCAGCGTAGAGGATTCGCTGAATGATGCCACAGGGGCGGGCCGAGGCTATGGCGTGGCCGGAGGCGTGGCGAATGCCATTGAGGAATGCATCCGGGAATACTATCCGGATGTGGAAGTGAATATTGAACATGCGGAAAGCCTTACGGAATGCAAGAAGATATTGATGCTTGCCAAAGCAGGGAAGAAAAACGGCTGCCTGATAGAAGGCATGGCCTGTCCCGGCGGATGTGTAGCGGGAGCCGGAACCAATATTCCCATTCCGCAGGCTGCGAAGGAAGTGGCCGGCTTTAAGGCTGCGGCGGCAAAGAAAATACCCGACAGGGAAACGGGGAAAGGACTGGAAGGATAAATGAAAATCAGAACAAGATATGCGCCAAGCCCTACCGGGCGTATGCATGTGGGAAACTTAAGGACGGCATTGTATGCTTATCTTATCGCAAAGCATGAAGGGGGGGATTTTCTTCTCCGCATTGAGGATACGGATCAGGAACGGTATATGGAAGGAGCCGTGGATATTATTTACCGTACCTTGGAACAGACCGGGCTGATTCATGACGAAGGGCCGGATAAAGACAAAGGATCGGGTCCCTATGTACAGAGCGAACGTCAGGCAAAAGGGATTTATTTGGAATATGCCAAGAAATTAATAGACAAAGGGGAGGCTTATTATTGCTTCTGCGACAAGGAACGTCTGGCAACCTTAAACCGTACCGTAGCCGGAAAAGAAATCAATGTATACGATAAGCACTGTCTTGGGCTTTCCAAAGAAGAAACCGAAGAGAAGCTGGCGGCCGGCATTCCTTATGTCATCCGGCAGAATAACCCGTCGGAAGGCACCACTACTTTTCAGGACGAGATATACGGCGACATTACGGTGGACAATGCGGAACTGGATGATATGATATTAATAAAATCCGACGGTTATCCTACCTATAATTTTGCCAATGTAGTAGATGACCATCTGATGGGGATTACCCATGTGGTAAGGGGAAATGAATATCTGTCTTCTTCCCCCAAATATAACCGTCTGTACGAAGCGTTTGGCTGGGAAGTCCCGGTCTATGTGCACTGTCCGCTCATTACGGACGAGGAACACCATAAATTGGCTAAGCGCAGCGGCCATTCGTCTTATGAAGATTTGATTGAGCAGGGATTTCTGTCGGAAGCGGTGGTAAATTTCGTGGCATTGCTGGGGTGGAGCCCGGAAGGGAACGAAGAAATATTTTCCTTGGACGAACTGATTCAAGCGTTTGACTACCGCCATATTTCCAAATCCCCGGCAGTCTTTGACTATACCAAGCTGAAATGGATGAACGGCGAGTATATGAAAGCAATGGATCCCGGCCTTTTTTACCGGATGGCGGAGCCGTATTTAAAGAAAGCCATCACAAAAGATCTGGATCTTGAAAAAATTGCCGCCATGGTCAAGACCCGAATCGAGGTTTTCCCGGATATAGCCGAAATGGTAGATTTTTTTGAGGAATTGCCTGATTATGACACGGCCATGTATACCCATAAGAAAATGAAAACCACTGCGGAGTCTTCCTTGGAGGTACTGGAGGAACTTCTGCCTGTCATAGAGGCACAGGATGCTTTTGACAACGATTCCCTTTATGCGTTGTTGGTATCTTATGTGGAGAAAAAGGGCTGTAAGAACGGTTATGTTATGTGGCCCATCCGCACGGCGGTTTCCGGCAAACAGATGACGCCTGCCGGAGCCACCGAGATTATGGAAATCCTCGGAAAGGAAGAGTCCATAGCGCGCATAAAAAAAGGGATTGAACTACTGAAGAATGGTTAAGCAGGATACGGCGCGGCAGGCCGGGGAAGACCGGCCCGCACAGGCGCAGGCAGCAGCCATAGAGCATGCTTTCGGGGCGATTCAGGTATTGGCCGGCCCCGGAAGCGGCAAAACTTATCTTACCATCCGGCGAATCCGTCATCTGATTTGCCGTCACGGGATTTCTCCCGAAAAAATCCTGGTAATTACTTTTACAAAAGCGGCGGCTTCGGAAATGGAAGAACGCTTTTATCGGTTGACGGAAGGGCAGCACCGCGGCGTTACTTTCGGCACTTTTCATGCGGTTTATTTTCATATGCTGAAAAAATCCGGGTATGGAGGGAGCAGGCTTGCCATTGCTACGGCACAGGAAAAGAGGGACTGCCTGAAGCATATATTGCATATGCATGGGATGGCGGATGCCGATGCGGAGCGGCTCGGGTCATTGCTGAAGGAAATCAGCAGGGTAAAAAACAGCGGAGGGGATACGGCAGCCATAGATTCGGAAGAGGATGAAATAAGGCATTGGTTTCCGGCTGTTTTTAAGGAATATTGTGATATGATGCAGGAAATGGGGAAACTGGATTTTGACGATATGATTCTTCTATGTGACCGCATGCTTTCAGGGCAAAAGGAAATCCTCGCGTATTGGCAGCGTGCTTTTTCCCATATCTTGGTGGATGAATTTCAGGACATCAGCCCGCTGCAGTACCGGGTGCTGAAACGGCTGGCCGCCCCGGAAAAGAATTTGTTTGTGGTGGGTGACGACGATCAGTCTATTTACGGATTCCGCGGTGCGGGACCGAATATTATGAGACAGTTCATGGCGGATTATCCGGAAGCTCTGCAGCTGACACTGGATACCAATTACCGCAGTGCCGGACATATCGTACAGGCATCTCTGCAGCTGATTTCCCATAATGAAAACCGGTTCGTGAAACGGATAAGAGCACAAAGGGAAGAAAGCGGCCATGTAGGGCTGCATGCTTTTCCGGGAAAAGAAGAGGAATGGCAGTATCTGATTTCTTCCTTAAAGCAGATGCCCCCGGAGAAACAGGAACATACTGCCGTAATCTGCCGGACCAATGCGCAGCTGGCAGGACTTACACCGCATCTTGTGCAGGCGAATATTCCGTTCTGCTGCAAAGACCGGATGGAGCATCTGTTTTCCCATGAAATTGCAAAAGATTTTCTTGCCTATCTGCATTTTTCACGGGAAGCCTACGGATTTCCGGCCGGCCAGGGGAAACGGAAAGATTTTCTGCGCATTATGAACAGGCCCTGCCGTTATATCCGGCGGCAGGCTCTGGACGGCGGCGGCTGCCCGGAACGGACATTGCGGGAATATTATAGGCAGAAACCTTATATGCTGGAATGTCTGGAGATCTTTTTCACGGCATTGAAAAGAATAGCAAGGCTGCGTCCTTATCTGGCCATTGATTGTATCCGCAAGACAATGGGATATGATGTCTATCTATGTGGGAACAAAGGGAGAGAAGAGAGGGAGAAGCTATTGGAAACGGCGGATGAGATACAAAGAACAGCCTTCGGCTGCCGGACGGCGGAAGAATGGGATGCGTATATTGCCGTCTATTCGGAATGTATGGAAAGAAACGTTAAAGATACGGAAACGGCAAAAAAAGGCGTATGGCTGGTGACAATGCATGGCTCAAAAGGGCTGGAATATGATAATGTGTTCCTGCCGCAGGTAAATGCGAAGCTGCTCCCCGGAAGCAAGGCACATACAAAAGAAGAAGTGGAGGAAGAACGCAGAATTTTTTATGTGGCAATGACAAGGGCAAAGTACCGGCTGGAAATATCTTACAGCCAAGAGCCATCCCCCTTTCTTTCCCAATGGGCCGACTCTCCGTATGTTAATAAGGAATAGCATAAAGGGTGCTGCCATCGTCTGCGGGAAACGCCGGGAATTTTTTCTTATGACGTTTCCCGCTCCGGTTTGGTTTATGAATTGCCGAAAGAAAATCCCGCTGCTTCGGCGGAGTCTATGGCTCCGGCACGATTTCGTCAAACTCTGCGTTGTCCAGATATTCGTCAAAAGCATCTTCTACCATTTCGTATTCCTGATCATCGTCGATATATATCAGTTCCGGTTCTGCATTGGGGTCGTTCTCGTCTTCATGATAACGGTAAAACCATACTTCTCCATCTTGGTTCTCGCCGTTTTCGTCCAATGGGAGGAGGACAATATAATCTTTTCCCTGACATTCCAATATTGTGACAATGGAACAGACTACATGACTGCCATCGTCCAGATCCAGTTCCACCGTCATTTCTTCATCCGTTATTTCCTTATCGCTTGCTTTGCCTGTTCCTAAAATCTCATTTTGTTTTTTTCCCATATAAAACTATGCACTCCTTTCCGTTGTGTGCTGCATCCAGTTAAGACTTGCCCCGGCATCCTCTGCCGTACTCTCATTTTACTTTCAAAAGAAGCATTATTCAATATTTTTTTACGGATTTTTACACAGAAGCCAGTTTTTATGTTATACTTAAATCCTACGGTTGGAGGAGCATATGTACAAAATAGAAAGCAGACAAGAAAACAGGCCTTACCCGCTAGGGGTGACAACGACAGAATTTGGCTATACTTACTTTTCCGTAGTAATGAAAAACGGACATGATTGCGGAATTGTGTTGTATGACAAGAGGACAGGGAAGGAAATCCGGATTCCTTTCAGTGAACAGAATAAATATGGTTCGATATACAGTATTGCGGTAAAAGATTTAGATATTAACCGCTATTCCTATAATTTCTATGACGGGGAACGTGTTTTCACGGATCCTTATGTGAAATTGCTGCATGGGCATGAGAAATGGGGAAAATGCGAGGAACTGCTCAAAGGGGGATTTATCCGGCCGGGCTATGATTGGCAGGGAGACAAGCCGCTGAAAATCCCTTATGAGGAGAGTATTCTTTATTGCCTGAACATAAGGGCTTTTACCAAGCATAAATCTTCAGGAGTCTCCCATAAAGGCACATTCCGGGGGCTGACGGAGAAAATCCCATATCTGAAAGAGTTAGGCATCACTGCCGTGGAACTGATGCCTGCTTATGAATTTGACGAACTGGAAAGAGGGAATAAGAAATGGCCGTCTGGAAAGCGGATACCGCCTCTTACGATGGAGGAAGCAAAGAGCCGCATGGCGGAAAAAACAGAGGAAGAGACGGAAGGGATGGCTGCCGGGGAAAAATACAATTGCTGGGGCTATACGGAAAGCTTCTATTTTGCGCCCAAATCGGCTTTTTCGGCAGGCCATGACACAATCAAAGAATTCAAAGACATGGTAAAGGAACTGCACCGCAACGGCATTGAGGTGATCATGCAGTTCTATTTTCCTCATTCAGTGAAAATGGGTATGATGCTGGATGCCTTAGGGTATTGGGTTTTGGAATACCATATTGACGGTTTTCATTTAAAAGGGGATCGGATTCCGCTGCAAGGCATTGCCACGGAACCGCTGCTGACGGATACCAAGCTTTTTTATTACGATTTTCCATATGGCCAGATTTACGGGGAAAATGAAATTCCCGGTTACCGTAATCTGGGAAATTATAATGATGATTATATGTATACGGTGCGCAGTTTTCTGAAAGGCGACGAAGGAATGGTAGGAAAATTCTTGGATCTGCAGCGGAAGAATCCGTCCGTGTGCGGAACGGTGAATTACCTGACAAATTATTACGGATTTACGCTGGCTGACATGGTTTCCTACGAAAAGAAGCACAATGAAGAGAACGGCGAGCAGAATATGGACGGCAGTGACTATAACCTGACATGGAACTGCGGGGCAGAAGGGGCAAGCCGCAAGAAATATGTCGTAAACCTGAGGAAGAAGCAGATGAAGAACGGACTGTCCATGCTGTTTCTGGCACAGGGCACTCCGCTGATTTACAGCGGGGACGAATTCGGGAATACCCGTTACGGCAATAATAATCCCTATTGTCAGGATAACGAAACCGGATGGGTGAAATGGAATAAAAATGCCCTCGGCAAAGAAATTTTATCTTATGTGAAAAAGCTGATTGCGCTCAGAAAGCGTCATCCGATTCTTCACAATGTAAATGAATTAAAGATATTGGATTATATCGGCTGCGGATATCCGGATCTTTCCTATCATGGGGAAGAGGCGTGGCGGGTGGATTTTGACAGATCCAGCCGTTTTGCAGGAGTGATGTACTGCGGCTGTTATGCAAAGAAGGACAACAGGGAAGAGGATGATTTCTTTTATATTGCATATAATATGCATTGGCTGACTCATACATTTGCCCTGCCAAAGCTTCCAAGGGGCATGAAATGGTGTCTGTTGGCAGATACCGGCACTTCGGAAGGGATCATGGAAGAACCGGAGTATGCCGGCGCGGAAGAGCCGAAGCAGCAGGCTAAAGTAGAGCCGCGCACCGTCCAGATTTACATATCGAAACAGGAGGAAGGCGCGAAAAAGGATGCGCGGCGGAATTATGTCAAAAGCGCGTTTTAGAAAAGAATGAAAGCATGGAAACATTTTAAGACAATTACTTACCACCGTTATCTCGTTATGAAAGGCTGCTTTAAAGTAGGGCTGTATTATCAGGGACTAACCCATGATTTATCCAAATACAGCCCCACGGAATTTCTGGTAGGGGCAAAATACTATCAGGGCGACCGCAGCCCGAACAATGCGGAAAGGGAAGAAATCGGCTATTCCAGCGCTTGGCTGCACCACAAGGGCCGGAATAAGCACCATTATGAATATTGGATTGATTACAGCACAAAGAACATACCCGGCGGCATGGCACCGGCTCCTATGCCGAAAAAATATGTGGTGGAAATGCTGATGGACCGTATCGCCGCCTGCAAGGTATACAAGAAAGAGGCATATACGGACCGGTCGCCGTTAGAGTATTACCTGTCAGGGAAGGATCCGGCGCCGCTTCATAAAAAGACGAAAGCCTTATTGGAAAGGCTGCTCCGTATGCTGGCAGAACATGGCGAAGAGAAGACGTTTGCCTACATCCGCAGAAAAATTTTATAGTCACCCTTTATGCGCAGGAACATAAGATAAAGCATAGCATAAAGGAGTTGAAAAGCCATGAATAATTGTTTTATCTTATTACTGTTATTATGCTGCTGCGGCAACCATTGCAGTTCAGATGACTTCTGCCTTGGGGGCAGAGGATCCTGCGGCAGGAACAACAATGATAATTCCTGCGGATGTGGCAGGGAAGCAAGGAATGACCGCGGATGCGGCAGAGAGACAAGGAACGACTGCGGATGCGGCAGGGAATCAAGAAACAATGATTCCTGCATGGAGAGAGGTTTCAATACTTTCCCTTCACCGGGAGGCACTTGCGGATGCGAAGAAAAAGAATAGAGCGTTGATTCACTCCATAGTTATGGAGAACGGCCCCGCTGTGAGAACAGCGGGGCTGTTTATGCATACGCGCATCCGAAGGAAGGATGTCAGCATGGCTGACAGATGCCCATGGAAACCGAAATCTATATGCTCTGTTTTTTACCATAAAGGAGAGAACAAAGCGACAACATTCAGACCAATGCCACAGGGCGATTGATGTCCTGTCTGCAAAAGAAGAGGGACAAGACGACATGCTTAGCCAAGCAGCATTAAAAAAAAGAGTTTCAGGCTTCTTTGTATAGGCTTGACATAAGTATAACATTGTGTTATATTGAAAACGTCAACATGATGTCATACATTTGGGAGGAAAAAACATGGTACAGCAAATATCCGATGCCGAACTTGAAATTATGAAAATTATATGGGGGAATCCGGAGGAGGTGACACTGTTCCCCTACATCATGGATGGGCTGGCAGCCAAGGGAAAGCCGTGCCAGAAGAATACTCTGATCGTGCTTCTGTCGAGGTTGATAAACAAAGGCTTTTTGAGTGCCAGGAAAATCGGCCGTCGCAACGAATATACCACGCTTGTTTCCGAAACGGAATATCAGACAACGCAAACGAAAAATTTCCTGGAAAAGATTTATGAGGGGAACGCAAAAGGACTTGTTTCCAATTTGATTATGGGCGATATGCTGACAGACGAGGAATACGAGGAACTGAAACAGCTGCTAGAGCGTGTCTGAAAGCAATTTTCAAACACGTTCCAGAGAAAGGAAAAGGGTAACCATGAATGCAGTTTTAAAAATCTTCCTGTCTATGTCTTTTTCCGGTGGCTTGCTCATCCTGTTTCTGCTTTTGGGAAAACGATTGCTGAAAGATAAAATCAGCCGGCAATGGCAGTACTATATTTGGATTGCTGTTATTTTGCGGCTGTTGCTCCCTTTTGGGCCGGAAGTAAATCTAATGGGAAAGACCTATCAGGCTGTGGATCAGGCAATATTCCAAGCCGTTCCTTTACTGCCGAAGCAGCAGTCTCCGCTAAACGTTCCGGGAGGCAATCCTGCTCCTGCTGCGGAGGCGGAACGGCACGATAAAAATAAGAATAGCCTGACAGATGATTTGACAGCAGCCCACCCGTCCGAAAATATTGGGATGCTGCTGATCAATCATATCTGGCTGTTTTGGCTGATGGCCGCATTGATCCTGCTGATACGAAAAATAACGTTTTATCAGGGCTTTATACGTTATATCAACGCCGGATTGACACCGGTTTCTGACACGGAATTATTAGACCGGCTTTCTATGGCTGCAGGGCAGGCAGGCATAAAAAAGCCAATGGAACTGTGCCTGAATCCGTTAGTTTCTTCACCGATGATAATTGGCTTTTTCCATCCATGCATTGTACTGCCAAGTGCGGATATTCCGGACAAGGATTTTTATTATATCGTCCTGCATGAACTGATTCACTACAGGCGGCAGGATATGCTTTACAAATGGCTGGTACAGGTTACGGTTTGTCTGCATTGGTTTAATCCGCTTGTGCATCTTATGAGTCGAGAAATTACAAAGGCTTGTGAATTTTCCTGCGATGAAGCTGTCCTGACTAAAATGGGCAGCGGCAATGCACAGGACTATGGGAAAACTTTGCTCAACGCTATGGCGGCAGTCGGAAGATACAAGGAAAACTTGGGAACGGTCACTTTAAGCGGAAATAAACAGTTATTGAAAGAAAGGTTAGGTGCAATTATGAAGTTTAAAAAGAAGTCAATTGGAATACGGCTTTTGACAGATGCGCTTACGCTGTGCATCATATTGGGGGCGGCTTTTGTCGGCGTTTACCCCGTTGCCGCGGCCAATCACACGGCAGACAAGTCTCAGGCCGCTTTAAATGTCACCTTCACGCAGGAGAAAACAGGCACAAGCAGCGAAAATTATGCTGCTCAGGCGGAGCGGTACTATAAGGCTGACAGCTTGCCGCTGTTTGAGATTGTGTTCCCTCGGCTGGATGAAAACATGCAAAAGGAATGGCTTGAGAAATTCTACGCGGATGGGGACTGTGCGTTCTTCTCTGTCGCTGTAAGGGGACTTGACCCCAATTCCTCTTTGTTTGCCGGCTTTGCCGAAAAAGCGTATGCCGAGGAAGAAACGGCGCTTTTTTCCATTTTGGCGGACTGTATGGAGAATGCGGCGTTGGAACTTTGGCTGGACCGGGCTTTGGAAGATGGGGACTGGGCATTGCAATCCATTCTGTTCGATAAACTGGATCGGAAGGATGAGTTTGATGAATTAAAAGAAAAGCGGGATAAGGAATCGGGGGAAACTCAGACGGCGGAATACCAAGCGGCAGGCGTTACCATGGATGGGAAATGCTATTATTATCAGGGGCAGCTTGTCAATATTTTTTTGGATATTCGGCCCAACCAATCTTTTTATACGCTTAATATGAATCCGAAAGGAACCGTCAATATCAAGATTGTCCGTGGCGCGGATAATCAAATCACAGATGTTGCCTATATGACCGAAGAGGAGGCGATGGAACTGCTGGAAGATATGGCTGATTATGATTGATGCCACCGGAACTTTTAACGTGGCAATGGTTCGGAAGGGGCAGTGCGGGACTTTCTTTATTTGGGAAAGCATTGTAATCTATTCACAATTTCCATATATTTTGTGCTATAATGTTTTATGTAATTTTGTTTCCCCTATGTTTCCTTGATCAGGGATCGGCAATGCTCTGCGGAAAGATATCAGAAGAGGGATCTTATAAATCTAGGAGTGATAAAAATGAACAGACCTATTACAACATTGTTTATGCTGATGTCGGTGGACGGAAAAATAAGCACCGGTGCCACGGACGATTTAGACGTCGACAAAGATTTTCCCAAAATTGCAGGAGTCAGAGAAGGTTTGCACCAATATTATGAAATAGAGCAGACAACGGATTTATGGGCTCTCAATTCCGGCCGGGTGCAGGCCAAACTGGGGGTGAATGCAAAGAAAATGCCCGATAGGACACCTGTATCTTTTGTGATAATAGATAATAAGCATTTGGATGAAAATGGCATACGGTACTTTTGCGCATTATCTAAAGAGTTTGTGCTGATTACCTCAAATGCAGAACACCCGGCATTTAATAGAAAGGAAAGCAATCTTCATATTATATATCAAAATGAATTATCGTTAACAGATGCACTTATAAAACTAAAATCAGAGCATAATTGTGAGAGAATAACGATACAAACCGGCGGGACGCTAAATGGTTTATTTCTTCGTGAAAAACTATTGGACTATATTGACATTGTTGTAGCCCCGGTTTTAATTGGCGGTAAAGATACATCTACTTTAATAGATGGTAAATCCTTGTTTTCACAAAAGGAATTGTCTCAATTAGGTGTCCTGAAATTGCAGGAATGCGTGATTTTGGAGAATTCATATATACGGCTGCGTTATGAGGTAATCCACTCATAATTTTCTGCTTTCGGAATCACAGACACATGAAAACGGGAACATCGCCGCTGCATAAAACGGCACGCCGAGACAGGAAGCCGGAGAAAGGTTCCTGCAGCAGAGGGGTAAAAATGAACGATTCAAAGAATATCCGGAATTTGCTTATTCAGAAAAAACATGCAGTATGTGCAGCGTTTGCTGCCGGTATATTGATTATGACACAAGCTGCCTTTACCGTGTTGGAAGTGATTGTCCTACAGCGTTTTTTGGATGCGTTTTCCGCATCCAACTTTGAACTTGGGCAATCGCTGCGCTATATTGCGGCTTTGGCGGCTATGTATGCTTTCCGGTATTTCCGGATGCCTCTTTTAAACTGGCTGAACGGCAGTATTTCGCTGCAGCTGCGTGAATCGTTGGATTGTCTGATTATAAAAAAGGCAGAGCGTATTTCGCTGGCATCGTTGGAAGATGCAAGTCATCAGGCACTTCTAGGGCGGGTGCAGGACGCACCGGAAAAACGCTATGCAAACGGATTGTATGCGATACTGGAAATAGCGGGCGGCGTAATGCAGACAGCAGGGGTTCTGTTCCTGCTTGCAGGAAGCGTTCCGTACTTTTTGCTGATCATTTTATTGCTTCTTGGGCTGATGGCAATTGTTTTCCGGATAATCGGCCAAAACAGAGTAAAGGTATATCATGCCAGACAGGAGATTGGAAGGCGGGGAGACTATTTGTCAGGAATTTTATTTGACAGAAGACTTGCCCAGGAAAAAAAGCTGTTTGGATATACATCGTATATTCAGAAAATATATGAGGAAGAGAATATTCAGTCCAACAGAAAACTTCTTTACAGAATTTTTGCTTCCAACCTGATATTATGGTTTTATGATAATATTACATTTCTTTTTTCCGCTTCAGCATATTTGGTTTTTCTTATACCATTGAGCAGAGGGGAGATTGATATCGGTTTATATATAGCAATCATTCCTGCGCTGACAAGGCTGGGAGCCTTCTTTGTGGCAGTGGGCAGCGAATATCTTCCGACTTATCAGGAATACCGCGCATGCCTTAAGGATATCACGGCTCTGGAAGCGCTGGAAGAGCAATTTTATATTTCTGCCATAAAGGAACGATGCCATTCAGAAAGCAATCAGGCAGGGCGGCATCCATTGGCCTTTCATGAAATCAAGGGAGAAAATATTGTTTTTTCTTATCCCGGAAGCGACAAACCGGTTTTAGACGGCCTTAATTTTACATTTTACGCAGGAAAAAATTATGCGATAGTAGGAGAAAACGGATGCGGCAAATCTACTTTTGTAAAGCTGCTGATGGGATTTTATAAACCTGAGAACGGTAACATTACAATTGACGGCAAGGATATTCAGGAGATGGAGTTTTCAGAACTGCAGAACTGCTATTCTGCGGTATTTCAGGATTTTAACCGTTATGATTACACAATCAGGGAAAATATCATAATGTCTGCTTTGGATGGCGTTTCCGATCCGCAAATGGAACGGGCGGCAGGCGAGGCAGGGCTGGAGGAATGGATATCGTCTTTTCCGGATGCATATGACACATCCCTTGGCACTCTCACGGAAGGCGGGGGAAATCTCTCGGGAGGCCAGTGGCAGCGATTGGCAATTGCCCGCATGCTTTACCGGAACGCTGGTGTTTACATATGGGACGAACCCACTGCGGCGATGGATCCTTTGGCGGAATCCAGATTATACACTGCGTTTCTGAAAAAACGCTCAGACAGCCTGACCAATATTTTCATAACCCACCGTCTGGGAGCCTGTGTCGGCGCAGATGAGATCTGCGTTTTGGCAGACGGATATTTTGCGGAGCAGGGAAGCCATGCATGGCTGATGCAAAAAAAGGACGGCATATATAGAAGTATGTTTGAGGCTCAGAAAGGAATGTATGAATGAAAAAGATTGGTAATATTACAAAGGCACTAAAATTGGTGATTCCTATTGCGCCTTTGGGAATGGCATTCTATTTGCTGCTATCCTTGCCGGGAGCGGTACTGCCGGTTCTTATGCTGCATTTACAAAAGAACATTGTGGATCGGGCAGTGCATTATGACAGCGGACAGCCGCTTGGCTACTATATGAAACCGGTCCTAATGATGATCGGCATTTATATGATTATGAAAATGTTTGAACTGATTTCGAAACAATATATGGAATTCGGATATTTCCGGGATGTTTTCCTTGGGCTGGATCATCGGATCCATAAAAAGAGTGCGGAAATTTCTTTGGAGTATTATGATAATGCCGAATATTACAATATTGTGCAAAATGCAAAAAATGCCTCTATGTTCCTGGTATTTACGACAAATCTGGCTGTGATGTCGGTTATTCTTGTTTTAAATCTTTTATCGGTGGGAGCCTACCTGACCAGCCTGAATCCCGCACTGTATATTTTTGTAGTGTTCGTGAGCGTTCCGGTCATTCTGGAGAAACTGCAGGAGGCTGACTGTCAGGCCGGTTTTATGCAGGACACCGTACTGCCGGCCAGAAGAAAAAAGTATGCGTTTGAGTTTCTTTCTTCCAGTGACCGGAAGAAAGAGATTGCTCATTATGGGGCGGGGGATTACATTGCGGATAAATATTTAGCCGCATGCATGGAACTGGATAAGAAAGAAAGGCAGCATATCCGTCGGTTAGGAAAACGTGGGCTGGCCTTTGCAGGAATAAAAGCCCTGTTTCACTGCGCAGCGTTATTCCTGATGGTCTTTTTGCTGCTAAAGGGAAAAATCACAATAGGAGGCTTCTCCGTCCTCCTTACAAGCTTTGCATCCCTGACCCATATCTTTACGCAGCTATTAAGTCATGCAGGTGAGATTATACAGACAGGCATCATGTCCTCTGCTTTTTTTGAATGGATGGAATTCGAAATCAAGGACGGCTCCCGAGATATGGAAGACAGCGACGAATACGCAAGGCTTGCTCACGTTTCTTACAGATACCCCAACAGCACAGAAACAGCACTAAATGATATTTCGTTAACCATAAAGAAAGGAGAAAGGGTAGCCATTGTGGGAGAAAACGGCGCGGGGAAAACTACACTGGCCAAACTTTTATCAGGATTTTTACTGCCTACGGAAGGAAATATGGAACTGAGCGGGACAGACCGCCGCATGCTACGCGAGAGAAGCATATTTAACCATATCAGCGCCGTATATCAAGATTATGGACGATACAAACTGACCTTGGCAGAGAATGTATATCTAAGCGATACCATGGACTGCAGCCAAAGCTTAAAAGAGCCGGATATGGAAAAGATCTGCGATGCCCTGGAATGGGCGGATATCCGGTTCGACACGCCGCCTGATAAAATGGTTCTTGGAAAAGAATTTGGCGGAAGAGAATTGTCAGGCGGTCAATGGCAGAGGATTGCCCTTGCAAGAAGTTATTACCGAAAACGCATTGTGCTGCTTTTTGACGAACCTACTGCAGCAATAGACCCGTTGGAAGAAATGGAACTTTATGGAAAACTGAAGGAACTGGCGGGAGAAAAAACAGTCATCCTCGTTACACATAGACTCGGTGCAGTACGCAATGCAGATAAAATTATTGTGCTGGAAAAGGGAAACATAGCGGAAATAGGAAATTTTGATGAACTGATGCGGCGAAAAGGATATTTTCACAATATTTGGACAGAACAGACAAAATGGTACAAGAAATAAAAAGGCAAAACCAATGAGCAATACCGGCAAACAGCACCGGATATTATATAATTGTCATAAGGACCGTCGGAAAACGCCGGCACTTAGCGAGGTTTAAATCTGCCAACGGCAGATTTCGAACTTAGAGCCGCTGCGTTTGAAGCCGAGCGAAAGCGGGTCCTTAGGGCAATTATATAATATCCGGTGCGTCCGCCTCATATACACAAAACAAAAACCCTCATCAGCGAAACTTGACGGATTCTACAACCAATGATAAACTTATTGCATTATATCACTATCGCAGGGCGGCATTCCCAGAGCGTGTCTGAACATTCATTCCTGACATCTGACGGAACACATTTTCAGACACGCTCTGGCGGATTGCAAGAGATTTTCCGCAAGCCCTGATTTCAAAAACAATATGGAGGCATAGGACATGATAGACGGAAAAAAAGTACTTTTCAGCGGGATGCAGGCAACCGGAAGCCTGACCTTGGGCAATTACTTAGGCGCACTTAAGAACTGGGTAAATCTGAGCGAGGAATACGAATGTTTTTACTCCGTAGTGGATCTGCATTCCATCACGGTACGTCAGGATCCTTCGGAATTAAGGCAGCGCGCAAGGAAACTGCTGGCTCTGTATATAGCAGCCGGACTGGATCCGAAGAAAAACTGCATCTACTATCAGTCCCATGTGTCAGGCCATGCGGAACTGGCGTGGATTCTGAACTGCTTTACTTATATGGGAGAACTGAACCGCATGACTCAGTTCAAGGACAAAGCGGCAAAGCATGCGGATAATATCAATGCCGGGCTGTTCACTTATCCGGTGCTGATGGCGGCGGATATTTTACTGTATCAGGCAGATGTGGTTCCTGTGGGAAAGGATCAGCTGCAGCACCTAGAGATTACAAGAGACATCGCTCAGCGTTTCAATGGGGTTTACGGTGATGTATTTACGGTTCCGGAGCCTTTTGTAGGAAAAGCAGGGGCAAAAATCATGAGCCTTCAGGATCCGGCAAAGAAGATGTCGAAATCCGATGAAAATGCCAATGCAAGCATTTATCTGATGGACGACCCGGATACGGTAATCCGGAAATTTAAGCGTGCCGTCACCGATTCGGAGGCGCAGGTAAAATATTGTGAGGAACAGCCTGGTATCCGCAACCTGATTGATATTTACTGCTCATGCACCGATAAGACACCGGAAGAGACGGAAAAGGAATTTGCCGGTAAAGGTTACGGGGAATTTAAGCTGGCCGTGGGAGAGGCTGTGGTAAGCGTTCTGAAGCCGCTGCAGGAACGTTTTGAGGATTTAGTGAAAGATAAGGCTTATATTGACGGCATCATTAAGGAAAATGCCGACAAGGCAAATTATTATGCGACGAAAACACTCCGTAAGGTACAGAAAAAAGTGGGTTTCCCGGAACGTATAAGATAATGCGGCAGACAGACGAAAAAAGCGGTGGCAGGATTGATGAGAAAAGATTCGAAGCGGCAAGGAATAAAATTGTAGGCACGCAGCGGGAACGTATCGGCATAGGCACTTTGCGTGAAAAAACGTTCCAT
The DNA here is from genome assembly GCA_910586275.1 of uncultured Lachnospiraceae bacterium. Classification (GTDB taxonomy): domain Bacteria; phylum Bacillota; class Clostridia; order Lachnospirales; family Lachnospiraceae; genus Kineothrix. The sequence goes on from CAJUIM010000020.1 coordinate 30,210, forward strand.
GCTGTCATGAAGAATTACTATGCGCCGGATGAGGGAATGCAGGAAATAGCGGTCGGGAACTATGTGGCGGACATTTATACCGGGGAACGGATTATTGAAATCCAGAATGGGAATTTTTATAAAATAAGGGATAAGCTGGATGCTTTCCTTGCGGAATATCCGGTGACGGTAGTTTACCCCATTCCCCATAAAAAATGGCTGATATGGATAGACGAAGAAACCGGAGAACTTTCTTCCAAAAGGAAGAGCCCCCTTACCGGAAGCGCATACAGTGCTTTTGCGGAACTGTACCGGATTAAGAATTATCTTACATACGAAAATCTGCACCTTTGTTTTCCTTTGGTGGATATTGAGGAATACCGTCTGCTGAACGGATGGAGCAAGGACAGGAAACGGGGGTCCTGCCGGTATGACAGGATTCCGGTGGCATTATATGATGAAGTGGTGATTGAACGTCGGGAAGATTACCTGCAGTTTCTTCCAGACGGCCTGCCGGAGGCATTCACTTCTGCCGAACTGGCAAAGCAGGCAAAGATTCCCGCCCGTACTTCCGGTCTTGTGCTGAATATATTGACTTATTTAGGGGTGACGGAAAAAATAGGCAGGAAAGGAAGAGCCTATCTGTATCAGATAACATAGCCGGCAGCGATGCTGCCGGAGGCAGTATATGGGGAGGAAATTATGGGATTGTTTGACAGACAGAAAAAGACCGGGAGGGACAGAAGGATTTCTGTTTTCGAAACGGACTATCCGATAGACAGAAGCAGCTGGCTGCAGGTTTTTTCTGCATGTCTCGGAAAAATGATTATTATTCAGGGAGCCTGCGGTGAGCAGGTGGTCAAGGGACAGGACTGGAACGTGGATTTCAAAAAAGGCACTATTGCTTTCGGGAAGAAAGAGTATCCGGTGCAGTTTTTGGGAAGCGAAGCCGTTTCCGACAACTCATGGCTCTGGGGCTATGAGAATATCAACGGTTTTGACGGCAGGCTGCTGCAACTGGCAGAGCAGACGAAAAAGTTCGGGGAAAAGTGGAAGCTGGATCCGCTGCGTGTGCCGGGCTTTTCATTGGATAAAGTATATAACGGGCATAATCTGTCCATTGCCGCATGCGGGATTTCAAAAGATAATTATTGCTATTACCGCGGCCCCCATGCCGGAGGCGCTGTATTCGTGGCCTTTTCCGATGTTCCGGAATCGGTATTTTCTCCGGTGGACGATCTGCGGTTCACTTCCGTTACCATGCAGTGCATTCAGCAGTTTCCGGTGGATCACAAAATATTCGTGGAAAGTCTTCTCATATGGAACGGCACTGAATATGAATGGGAAGATAATCGGATCGTGGCGCATTTTCCGGCAAAGCTTGGAATTTCTTTTGAAAAGACGGATGCATTTATGCGTATTTCCGCAATGAAGACGCTGTAGAAACAGAGTTCTTCCATGGGCGGAAATGCATTTCAGGAAAGAGGGTTCAAACATGGGTTGCAATGATGACATAAAAAGGTTGATAGAAGCAGAGGATCTGACACTTCCGCCGCCGGAGAGGGAACCGCAGCGGCAATATTATTTTATAAAGAAATGCCGGGAAATCGTGAAAAAGAAGTCGGAGGAATTGGGACATCCGTTATATGCGTGTTCGGTATGCATGGGCTGCCAGATGAACGCCCGAGACAGTGAAAAGCTGGTGGGGATATTGGAACTGGCCGGATTTGTGCTGTCTGAGGAAGAGGATGCGGATTTTGTCATATATAATACATGCACGGTGCGTGACAATGCCAATCAGAGGGTATATGGGAGGCTTGGTTTTCTGAACAGCATGAAGAAAAAGAATCCCCATATGAAAATAGCATTATGCGGCTGCATGATGCAGGAAGCAAGTGTTATTGAAAAAATAAAGAAAAGTTATCGTTTCGTAGATTTAATTTTCGGTACCCACAATATTTTCAAATTTCCGGAACTTTTATGCACTATGTTTGAATCCGGAAGGATGGTAATTGATATATGGAAAGATACGGAGCAGATTGTGGAAGACTTACCTGCGGAGCGGAAGTATCCTTTTAAGTCGGGCATTAATATTATGTTCGGATGCAATAACTTCTGCAGCTACTGTATCGTGCCCTATGTGAGAGGGCGGGAGAGGAGCCGCAGCCCGAAGGATATTATCCGTGAAATAGAACGTTTGGTGAAGGACGGCGTAGTGGAAATCATGCTTCTTGGCCAGAACGTGAATTCTTACGGCAAAAATCTGGAGGAGCCTGTAAGTTTTGCCGGCCTTTTGCGGGAAGCCGAGAAAATAGAAGGGTTGGAGCGCATCCGTTTCATGACTTCCCATCCGAAAGATTTGTCCGACGAACTGATAGAAGTGATGAAAGAATCCAAAAAAATATGCAGGCATCTGCACTTGCCGCTGCAGTCCGGCTCCACCCGTATTCTGAAGGCAATGAACCGCCGTTATACGAAAGAGCAGTATATAGACCTTGCGCTGAAAATCCGGCGGGAGATTCCGGACATTGCCATTACTACGGACATTATCGTAGGTTTTCCCGGTGAGACTGCCGAAGATGTGGATGAAACTATAGATGTGATAAGGCAGGTTAAATATGAGAATGCCTTTACTTTTATTTATTCCAAGCGAACGGGGACTCCCGCGGCCGCCATGGAAAATCAAGTAGCGGAGAAAACGGTGAAGGAAGGCTTTGACAGAGTGCTCAAGGCAGTGCAGGATACTGCCAAGGAAAGAGTAGCCCTGCTGCAGGGAAAGGTACTGCCTGTCTTGGCAGAGGAAAGAAATGAGCACGACAGTTCCCTGATAACGGGAAGGCTTTCGAATAATACTCTTGTACATTTTCCGGGAGATACTTCGTTGATTGGCAAAATTGTGGAAGTACGGCTGGAAGAATGTCACGGGTTCTATTATTTGGGAAGGAATATAAAAGATGATGTTTGATTCTGTCTATGGGGAAATCTTTCCTTTCTGGGGCGGATTATCGGAGGAGGACAGAAACTATATCTGTCAGAATTCCTTTGCCGTTAGCTATCCGAAAGGAAAACATATCCATGACGGCAGCGAATGTTCCGGCGTGATTTTGGTCCGTTCAGGAAGCCTGAGGCTTTATATAATGTCGGACGAGGGGAAGGATATTACACTTTACCGCCTGCATGCCGGAACTATGTGTATGCTTTCTGCTTCCTGCGTACTGAAAGCCATTACTTTTGATGTGTTTGTGGATGCGGAAGAGGACAGCGAATGCTATGTCATCGGCGGCGCTGCCTTTGCGGCGGTTTCGGAAAAAAATCCGGATATGCGGATTTTCGCCCTTGAAGCGGCGGTCAGCCGTTTTTCGGACGTAATGTGGGTAATGCAGCAGATTCTGTTTATGAGCATGGATAAGCGGCTGGCAATTTTTCTTTCCGATGAGTCTGCCAGAACCGGTTCCGACACAATTACTTTAACCCACGGGCAGATTGCCCGGTATATGGGTTCTGCCCGTGAAGTTGTGTCCAGAATGCTGAAATATTTTGCAAGTGAGGGAATTGTGGAGGTTTCCAGAGGAGGAATCAAAATCCTTGACCGAAAGCGGCTCCGTAAGCTGACCCTCTGAATGGCCGGCATCATCTTCGGCTGTTTATGTTTGCCGCTTTCCTGCTATTGTTTCCCTGAGGCAGCGTTTTTTGCTTTGCAGATTAATTGTGTCATTGTTCCCATGGGGCAATATACGCACCAAGAACGGGGCTTGCACAAAGCCATGGTAAAAAACCCAAGTACAGTGGAAGTAAGCATTACGCTGTAAAAGCCGAAAGCAAACTGTGCAACACCGTCCGAAAACAGAGTGCCATGATAAGCCCAGTGCCAAGGCAGCTTAAATGTCCAGAGCAATGTCACGGCCATATTCAGGTTCTTTGTCCCGGCAAAGACCAGCCAAGTATTCCAAAGCATTTGGAAAAACATAATAAAGAAGAAAATTAAAAATCCATATCTGAAATATTTTGACTTCATCCATCCGGGAATATCCTTTTTCCGGGAAAGGCCAAACCTGCCGCCCACAAGAGAGAACAGCTGTCCTCTGCCGCAGTATTTGTTGCAGTAGGCCTTGTTTCCCTTTATTATGGCTATAAGAAGCGGTATAAAGAAACAGAGAAGCCCCAGCCATGCAAAAAGGATATTAAAAAATCCCAATATCAGATAAGTAAGCGAAACAGCCCACAGGTAATCGTACCATTTCTTTTTGCTTTTCACTATTTTGTCACCTCCAGTGTAATAATGCTTGCAGGACATTCCTTTACGCATTTTCCGCATCCGACGCACAGATTTCTGTCGATTTCGGCATGGATGCCTTTCGGGACAGAAATCGCGCTCCTGGGGCATACTTTCATGCAGCATCCGCAGGCAACGCATTCCCGGATATTGACGGCCGCTTTTCTTTTTGCCATGATAAATCTCCTTTTTCCCAATGTCATTCACTTTAGCCGCAACATGCGCAAGGAAACACGGCGGCTTAAGTGAATAACATTGCCTTTTTCCTTAGTATATAATAAGGAAATGTGAATGTTCAGTGACAAAGTCACTACGCAAAGCGATGTTCCATTCCATCGTGCCGGCCCGGCCTGTCCGAACCGGGAATAGAGGCCGTCAGGGATCCGGCAAGTGCCTGATTTTATGTAACAGTTCAGCCTGAATGTAATGTTGGGAGGCGGACGCCCGTGCGCGAGTTTTTTTAGTGACCGGCAGCAGCAAAACTGCCTGTCCCGGTTTTCCGTGCGCTTTTTTCGGCCGGCGGTTTCTAAGCAGAATGAGAAAGTGTGTCACAAGCTACGGTCGTCCTCAAGCGGC
>CAJUIM010000021.1 GCA_910586275.1 uncultured Lachnospiraceae bacterium
CCGAGTGAAAAACATCGTTCCTGATGGGGGCTGCGGCTTAAGTGAATGACATTGGATGTTCGTCGCGTATTTTTCAGATATGTTCCAAGATACCGGCAAGAGAAAGGGATTTAAGATGGCACAGTGGTTTATAGCGGCAAAGAAGGCGGATTTCAGCGGGATTGGGGAGCGGTTCGGCATTGACCCGGTGGTGGCCAGGATTATCCGGAACCGGGATGTGGTGGAAGAGAGGGATATCCGGAAATTTCTGTATGGAAAGAAGGAGGATATGTATGACCCGGGGCTTCTGAAGGATATGGACCGGGCGGTGGCGGTGCTGGGAGAAAAGATAAGACAGGGAATGAAAATCCGTATTATCGGAGATTACGATGCGGATGGCATATGTGCGGCTTATATTTTAGTCAGAGGGCTGACGGCATGCAAAGCCAAGGCAGATACGGTAATTCCGCACCGCATAAAGGACGGGTACGGGCTGAATGACACATTGATTGAGGAGGCGGCCGCGGACGGCATTGATACTATAGTGACTTGCGATAACGGCATTGCGGCAGGAGAGCAGACGGCTCTTGCCAGGAAATACGGAATGACGGTTATCGTGACGGATCATCATGAGGTGCCTTATGAGGAAACGGCGGACGGAAAACGTGTTTTCCTGCTTCCGGAAGCGGCGGCGGTGGTGGATCCGAAACAGGAAGGATGCGGTTATCCCTTTCAGGGAATCTGCGGGGCCGTGGTGGCTTATAAGCTGGTCTGGCAGCTGTTAAAGGGGATGGAGGCCGAAGGGGCGGAGGAATTGCTGGGCGAACTGCTGGAAATAGCGGCTTTTGCCACGGTATGTGATGTGATGGAACTGCGGGATGAGAACCGGATTATAGTGAAATGCGGGCTGGAGAGCATGAGGAATACGGCCAACATAGGGCTTAAGGCATTGATAGAGGCATGCGGCCTAGAGGGTAAAACACTGTCGGCATATCATATCGGTTTTGTGCTCGGCCCCTGCATGAATGCCACAGGACGGCTGGATACGGCCCAAAGGGCACTGGCTCTGCTGCAGTGCGGCAACCGGGCGGAAGCGGTAAGGATTGCCAATGAACTGAAGGAACTGAACGAGAGCAGGAAGGAAATGACGCAGGCGGGGGTTTTACAGGCAGTGAACCAGATTGAAGGGAGCGCATGGAAGGGCGACAGGGTGCTGGTAGTTTACCTTCCCGAAGTGCATGAAAGCCTGGCGGGGATTATTGCGGGAAGAATACGGGAGAAATACGGCAGGCCTGTGTTTGTGCTGACCTTGGGAGAAGAGGGGGTAAAGGGTTCCGGGCGTTCCGTCGAAGGGTATCATATGTATGAGGAAATGACGGCCTGCAAGGAATTTTTTACGAAGTACGGAGGCCATAAGATGGCGGCAGGACTTTCCATGAAGGAGGAAAATGTGGAAGCGTTCCGCCGGAAGCTGAATGCCTGCTGCAGGCTGACGGAGGAGGATCTGGAGGAAAAGGTGCATATTGATGTTGCCATGCCGTTTTCCTATCTGACCAAGTCTTTTGTGGAGCAGCTGGCTTTGCTGGAGCCTTATGGCGTAGGGAATGCAAAACCGGTATTCGCACAGAGGGAGGTACATATTGTAAGCGGCAGGATTCTTGGGAAAAATAGGAATGTGGGGAAATACAGCGTGACGGACGGCAGCGGGACATATTATGATATGGTGCATTTCGGTGATTTGGAGGCTTTCCGCCAGTTCCTAGTCTCCAAGGCAGGGGAATATATGGTAAACCGCCTGTACTGCGGGGAACGGGTGGATATTCCTATAAGCATTACTTATTATCCGGACATTAACCGATATGGGGGGAAAGAGAGTCTGCAGATTGTGATGCAGAATTATAAATAATTCGACGATGTACTAGGGAAAGGAAGTGAATGCGTATGCAGTTTATGCGAGGTAATTGCCCGGTGCAGTTTTAAAGACTGATAACTGGTTGTATCGGGGTAAATCGTGAAGTTATCGGGTGACTGCACCGGACCATGGGAAACGGTAGATTATGGAAAGGAGTAGTTAGAATATGGACAAAGAGGCATTATTGAAAAGATGGTTAGAGGAAGAGGAAATAGCACATATCCACGGATGGGATTTTTCTCATATTAAAGGGAAGTTTGAGGAGGAGCATGACTTGCCGTGGAATTACAGAGAGATTGTGAATCGTTATTTGTGGCCGGAGATGAAGCTGCTGGATATCGATACGGGAGGGGGAGAATTTCTGCTGTCTCTGGGGCATCCGCATTGTAATCTGGCGGCAACGGAAAATTATGGGCCTAATGTGGCATTATGCAAAAGAGAACTGCTTCCCCTGGGGATTGATTTCCGGCAGGCGGACGGCAACGGAAAACTGCCTTTTCCCGCACAAAGCTTTGACCTTGTCATAAACAGGCATGGCAATTTCAATCCACAGGAAATATGGCGTGTGCTGAAACGGGGCGGTATCTTTATTACGCAGCAGGTGGGGGCGGAAAATGACAGGGAACTTGTGGAACTGCTGTACCACTCCAATTTGGAATTGCCGTTTCCTTGGCAGTATCTGGAAATTGTGCAGAGAGAATTTACAGAAGTGGGATTTTCCGTCATTCAGGCAGAAGAAGCGTTCCGGCCGATTAAGTTTTGGGATGTGGGAGCCCTTGTCTGGTTCGCACGGATCATTGAGTGGGAATTCCCGGAATTCCGGGTAAAAGATCACTTGGACAATCTCTACCGCGCCCAAGAGATCTTGGAACGGGACGGCGTGTTAGAAGGGAGAATACACCGTTTTCTTTTGGCGGTCCGGAAACCTGAAAAAGGGAGGTAGGAATGAAGGGCATCTTAGGAGGGAGAAGGAAAGCGGTTCTTTTGATTTTTTTCCTTATTTCCGTATTGCTGCAGGGCTGTACTCAGGGGCATGTTTTCGGACATGCCCTGAGGGAGAAAGAGAGAAGCTACGGCGCCGACATGCCAGAACTATGCAGACGGGAGTTAAAGGACTGTTTTGGGGTGGAATATGTACTTTCGGAAGGGGAGGAAAAGGAGAGCCGTTTTTGGGACGAAAAAAATAACGAGGAACTGGTTACGCATTATACGGAATGGGTACTTGCATATAAGGATGCGGAAGGGCGGGAGCGTTTGTTTGTGTTCGATAACCGCTGTGGGGAAGGACAGGAAGAGGAATATATAGAGAAAACCGTGGAACAATATTTTTCCCGTTTGGCGGAAGACTACTATATGCAGAATTTCTGGAACGAGGCTACGGCCCATATGACAGGATTGGAAGAGGACAGTATTATGTATATTAAGGAATACGGGCTTTTTTCCTATCCGGATGTACCGGAGACGGCGGTGATGTTTCAGGAAAGGCTGAACTATTCCTTAACTGGGGATATTTATTTTCCGCAGCTGCGGTATGACGGTATTTTCCGTGATTTTCCGTATATTATGGATATGTATTTGTATATTATGTATGAGGGAGAAGATGACGCAGGAAAGACAGTGCAGCGTCAGGATACGGAACGGAAGGTGCGGGAATTGATTGACGAAATGGCACGTTATACCGGCGGCACGCTGAATGCCCGTGCGCATGTCATCATGAAGGACGGGGACGGCTATGCAGACGGTTTTTCCCTTGCGGTGCTGAACGGGGAATATTATCCCGGCGGGCCGGGAACGGAATATGAGATTGCCCTCCATGAAAATTATTTCGGAAGCTTAGAGGGTGTATGGAAATTCATTCCAGGCATGTGAACGTCCTAATCTGCGTTGCACCAAACGGAGGGGGAGAGAAGGATCTGACAGGAGAAGATAGGCATTATGCAGGGAAAGAAGATTTTGATTGTGGATGACGAAGCGGATATCAGAATATTACTGAAAGATTATTTGGAATTGGAGGGCTATTCTGTGTGGGAGGCGGCGAATGCAGGAGAGGCGGAAAGTGCGCTTGCAAAGGAACCGGACCTGATTCTTCTGGACATTAATATGCCTGGGCCGGACGGCCTGCTTTGGTGCGGGCAAATCAGGGATTCCGTGCAGATACCGATTCTGTTTCTCAGCGCGAGGACGGAGGAAGAGGACAGGATCAGAGGATTTAAGGCAGGAGGGGACGATTATATCGTAAAGCCTTTCAGCATCGAAGAACTGTCGGCGCGGATAGAGGCGCATCTTAGGAGAGAGGAACGAAGGGGAAACGGGCAGGCGGAGAAGCGGGAGTATTCGGACGGCCTGCTTACGGTAGATTTTGCAGGATATCGGATATTAAAGAACGGCAGGGATGTAGGGCTGACGAGAATGGAGTTTCAGATTGCAGAGCTGCTGTTTGTCAACAGAGGGCAGGTGTTTACGAAAGAAAGTATCTATGAGAAAGTGAAAGGGTATGACGGAGAGGCGGATGCGGCGGTCATTACGGAACATGTCAGGAGAATCCGCAGGAAGCTTGGGACGGATAAGGAACGGGAATATATAGAAACTGTATGGGGTGTGGGATACCGATGGATTGGATAGAAGAATTTGCGGAAAAATGCAGGCAGAATATCAAAAATGCATCTATTGTAAAGGCAGCGGCGGTTTATTTCCTGATTGCCCTGCTGGGGAGTTTGGCATGCACTAAGATGACCGTAAATCTTACTTTTTTGTGGATTAAGGTAATGGCAGAGAGGACGCCTTCGCCGGACAGGGCAATTTTCATTTTAAATTGCATCCGGCTGGGCTGTCCTTATTTTTATATTGTGGCGGCAATTATCCTTGCGGGCAGGCAGTATACAAAAAATAGAATAGAGGCCGCCCTGTCGGAAATCAGCCTGTCAGTCAAATCCATGGCGGCAGGGGATCTGTCTTTTGAGACGGCATGGCAGAACAAGGATGAATTCGGGGCTCTTGTAAAGGATCTGGAGGATCTGCGGGAAACGTTAAAGAAGGATAAGCTGAATCAGTGGAAGATGGGGGAGACACAGAGGAAAATCAATGCGGCGTTTGCCCATGATATCCGTACGCCTCTCACTGTCATGAACGGCTACACTGAATTTCTGAAGAAATATGTGCCGCAGGGGAAGGTTACGCAGCAGATGCTTATGGAAAAACTGGAAAGAATTTCCCGTCAGGGGGAGAGGCTGCTTTCTTTTTCCCAGACTATGACTGCCTTGCAGGCAATGGAAAAAAGAGAAGTGCGTTGCCGGCTGCGGAGTGCGGCAGAACTATGCGCCGGCATAAGAGAGGCGGCAGAGGGAATGAAAGGGGAAGGGCAGCGGATTGTTTTTCAAGAGAATATAAGCGGGCAGGAAACGCTTCTGGCGGATATGGATATGATTTTGGAGGCTGTGGAAAATGTAATGCAGAACGCCGTTCGGTATGCGTCGGAAGAGGTGGAGGTTACGGTACGGTACGGGAACAACAGACTGACAGTCTATGTAAAGGACGACGGAGACGGTTTTTCCGAACGGGCGCTCAGAGAGGCGGACACGGTTTATTTCAGGGAAAGCAGAGACAGAGAGGAGGGACAGGGGCATTTCGGAATCGGGCTTTCCATTGCAAAGATGCTGAGCGAAAAGCATGGAGGAGAACTTCGTCTGCTAAACAGCATAGAAGGAGGCGCCATTGCAATTCTTTCTTTTTTCGTCGGAAATGTGCAGAAAGTTTTTTGAATGATTTAAGGTTTTTTTTCGGTTGGATAGAGAATTTATAGTGAATTTCCCTTTATACTTTAGGTCATGGGAATCATAGGACAGATCCGGAAGGGAAAGGTGCAGAAATATGGATATTTCAATCGAAATTAAGGGGTTAACAAAAAATTACGGAAAAAAGAAGGCATTGTCTGAGGTCAGCCTATCCATTGGCCCCGGGATGTTCGGGCTGCTTGGCCCTAACGGGGCAGGCAAAACAACATTGATGAAGGTGCTGACTGCTTTGGTGGAAAAAAACGGCGGGGAAGTGACTGTCTGCGGGGTTCCCGTTGAGGACAGCAGGCAGATACGGAATATGACCGGGTATCTTCCGCAGGATTTTTCCATGTACGGAAATATGAACGCATATGAAGCGTTGGACTATCTGGCTCTGCTTTCAGGGATGAACAGGGCGGAGCGGAAGGTTAAGGTTCCGGAAATGCTGGAAAAGGTAAATTTGCGGGAAAAGCAGAAAACAAAGGTGAGATCCATGTCAGGAGGCATGAAAAGGCGGCTTGGCATTGCGCAGGCGATTATCCACGATCCCAAGGTCATTATCGTGGATGAGCCTACGGCCGGGTTGGACCCGGAGGAAAGAGTCCGTTTCCGCAATCTGCTGTGCGAAATCGCCAAGGATAGGATTGTTTTGCTGTCCACTCATATTGTGGGCGATATTGAGGCGACCTGTGAAAACATTGCCGTGCTTAATCAGGGGAAGATTTGTTTTGACGGTAAGCTGACAAAACTGCTTTCCTTGGTGGAAGGAAAGGTATACTCCGCAGAAATTGCGGCGGTGGAATTGGAAAAAGTAAAGCAAAAATATATGGTGACAGGGATTCTTACAACGGGAAGCACTGCAAACATAAAGATAATCGCAGACGACAAACCGTTCCCGCAGGCTAGACAGGTGCAGCCGGATGTGGAGGATGCCTATATGTATCTGATGCACAGGGAAGAGGGAAAACGATAAAGGAGGAAATTATGTTTGGAGCAATGTTTTTGAAGGAGTGCGGACAGGTTGTTAAGAGTTTGACATACTATATATATGTTGTGGTTTTTGTTCTGTTCATGACTAGTCAGATGAGCAGTGAGGATTTGGAGAATCTGCAGGAGCCGCTGCCGGGACAGCCTTATTACGGGGAGACGGTGACAAAGGATGAAACGCTGATTATGGAAGGGACGCTGGCAAAACTGATGCAGGATGTCTGGCGGAATTCTTTTGCTACTTATCCTCTTGGCTTTTACAAGGGGATAACGCTTACGGACAGTGAAAAAAAGCAGGCAGAGGAAATTTTGGCCCGCTGTACGGGAAAAAGCTATGAAACATTGGAGGAAGAAATGAAACGGCATTTCGGGCAGTACGATCAAGTCAGCCCGGAGGAAACCATGGCTGCATCGGCAAGTTATAAGGTGTCTGTAAAAGAGGGCTTTACTTACGCGGAATTTCAAACGGCGATGGAAGAAATCTGTCGTCTTGTAGGAAAAGGTTCTTCTTATGAAAAGACAGAGTATGAAAATGAAGTCTATGTGCCGATGACTTATGAACAGGCAAAGGAAGAATTTGACGCTCTGTGCAGCCAAGACGGCTTTACGCGGGCCTATATGCGTCTGTTCTGTGATTATGCGGGAATCATGTTGGCCATTCTGCCTGTTTTTGTAGGGGTATCCCGGGCACTCCGGGACAGGAGGGCAAAGGTGCAGCAAGTTATTTTCTCAAAGCCGGCATCCGGTGCGCTGATTATCGGAAGCCGATATCTTGCCAATCTGGTCATGGTGGGCATACCGGTGATCGTAACGGCGTTTCTGCTGCAGCAGCCCTACTATTATAAGGCAAAGACCTTCGGCATACAGGGAGATCTGCTTGCATTTCTGAAAGTTCCCTGCCTATGGCTCTTGCCGGAGATTATGATTGTACTGGCGCTGGCATTCCTGATTACGGAATTTACGGATACCATTGCGGCGGTATTTGTGCAGACTGCCTGGGGAATCGGGGGCCTTTTTGCAGGAGATACGTTGGTCGGGAACTTTGGCCTGAAGCTGGTCACCAGATGGAATACCCTTGGGCAGAGCATGTATTACGCTTCCCTGAAAAATGAATTGCTGCGCAACAAAGGCTTTTACTGTCTGCTGGCGGGTGTGTGTTTGATTCTGACCATCTTGGTTTATGAGAGAAAACGCAGAAAGGGAGGAAGTCTCATATGGAAAAATATATAAAGCTGACAGTTAGTTTCATAAAAAGGCAATATTATCCCCACCTTTTGCTGACGATACTGTTTGCCGTATGTTCGGGCGGGTTTGTAAGCTTTAAAGGATTGGGTGACACGCAGGCGGCAAAGGCCATGGAGATGTATGTGGCATTTGCGGGAATCCTTCTGTTTGTCCCGCTTTTTATGCCGGAGCAGGATAAGGACATTTGGGATTTGGAGAGGAGCAAAGGGATGCCGATGTGGAAGGTTTATCTTCCCCGTTTGCTTTTGGCATCTGTGTGCTGCCTTTCGGTCATCGCTTTGTTTTTGGGGATTATGGTAAATGGGGGCGGGACCTTTCATGCATTTCTTCTTTTCAGAGGGGCATGCTGCGAGATTTTCTTTTTGGGAAGCATTGGCTATTTCACATCGGCAGTGACGAATCAGGCAGTGATCGGATATATGCTTGCCGTCATTTACTTTGCGGTGAATCTGGGCGGAGCGAAGTATTTGGGAAATTTTGCCCTGTTTCAAATGATGCGGGGAGAGTATGGAACGTGGATGTACTGGCTGCTGGCAGCGGCGGCGCTGTTCGCCGCCGGCGTAGCCTTGCGTGAGAGGCTGGCTGTGAGAAACCGCTAACCGGGCGGAATGACATTGGGCAGGGGTGTTGCCCTTCAAAGTGTTGACTTTACTCTCCGCGTTTTTTATACTTAAACGAAACGGGCATGCTTTCTTATAGAGAGGAAGTGCCGACGGGAAAGGGAGAGGGGCAGAGATATGATATTGACAGTAACTTTGAATCCTGCGGTAGACAAGACATACACCGCAGGCAGCCTGATGCTGGGGCAGGTGAACCGGATGCGGACGGTGCATAATGTGGCGGGCGGCAAGGGAATCAATGTAGCCAAGATTTTGCGCCAGTATGGTTACGATGTGATGACGGCAGGTTTTCTGGGCGGCTATACCGGGCGGTTCATAGAAAAATGCATGCAGGAGATCCATGCGGAGTGCTGTTTCACGAAAGTGGCAGGGGAGACTAGGAGCAGCATCAATGTAATTGCGGAGGACGGTTATGTGACGGAAATACTGGAACCGGGGCCAGTGGTATCGGCGGAGGAACTGGGGCGTTTTCTGGAAGATTATCGGGCTGCGGCAGGGAAGTGCAGCCTGATTGTGATGTCGGGCAGTGTGGCGAAAGGCATTCCGGCCGATATTTACCGGACTCTTATCCGGATAGGGAATGAGGCAGGCAGCCGATGTATATTGGATACCAGCGGGGAAGCGCTCCTGCATGGGATAGAGGCAGTGCCTTATATGATAAAACCCAACCAGAAGGAATTAGAATATGTGGTAGGGCATAAACTGAAAGATATAGGGGAAGTGGAAGAGGCGGCGCGGCGGTTAAGGGAAAAAGGGATCAGCCATGTGCTTGTCTCTCTTGGGAAGAAAGGCATTCTGTCCGTATCGGCGGAAGGGACGCTATGGGCAAAAAGCCCGTCGGTAAAGGTAGTCAATACGGTAGGGTGCGGCGACAGCGTAGTGGCTTCTTATTCCATATCCGTCCTGAAGGGCGAGGATGAGCATACTGCATTAAAGCGTGCGGCAGCCATTTCCGCCGCCAATGCGGCCTCTTTGGAAAGCGGGGATATTTCTTTGGAACTGGCGGAGGAACTGCTGGAAAAGATACAGATAGAAAAGCGGAGATAAATGCAAAAAGTCCGGGTAAACCGGACCTTTCGCATTTCTTATGAGGGGGGAGATAGTGAGTTTTTCAACTATCTTGCTATTACTATAACCATTAAATGTGAAAAATATGTGTTCAAAATCTTTAGAAATAATAAAAAACATATAAACATTAAAATTTGAAAAAAATCTGGTTCCGTGGTATTCTGGTTAAAATAGATAAGCATTCCGGAAACGGTTTGAAAAATCATTTCCCGGGCATTCAGACAGATTCCGGGAACAGGGAAAGCAGGGAAATATGAAAGCGTTAAGTGAATTGTTAGGTCAGATTGAGTACAGATGTGTGGCAGGGACAGTGGATGTTCAGGTAAATGCGGTAGTCTATGATTCCAGGAAGGTGGCGGAAGGCTGTCTTTTTATCTGCATAGCAGGGGCAAACGCAGACGGTCATGATTTTGCCGCGGAAGCGGCAGAAAAGGGCGCGAAAGTATTGGTGACGGAAAAAGAGGTGGCCATCGGAGGCGGCAGCGGGATTACGGTCATTCAGGTGGCGGATACCCGCTATGCCATGGCCTTTATCGCCGCGGCATGGTTTGGCCATCCGGCAGAGGAACTGAAGACCATTGGCATAACCGGAACCAAAGGCAAGACTACCACTACTTATATGGTGAAATCCATTTTGGAACATGCAGGGCACAAAGTGGGGCTGATCGGGACGATAGAGGTGATTATTGGGGAAAAGAGGATGCATGCGGTAAATACTACGCCGGAATCTTATCTTCTGCAGGAATATCTGCGGCAGATGGCCGATGCCGGATGCGATGCGGTAGTCATGGAAGTCTCTTCTCAGGGACTGATGCTTCACCGCTCGCAAGGATTTGTATTTGATTACGGTATTTTTACCAATATTGAGCCGGATCATATCGGCCCTAACGAACATGCGGATTTTGAGGAATATCTGGCCTGCAAAGGGCTTTTGTTCCGTCAGTGCAGAGTCGGCATCATGAACCGGGACGATGCCCATTGGCAGCAGGTGGCGGAGGGGCATACATGCCAGATGGAAACTTACGGGTTTTCACCGGAGGCGGATCTGCGCGCGGAGCGGCTGGAACTGGTAAAGAAGCCCGGCGAACTGGGCGTGAATTTTTATGTAAAGGGGCTGATGGATTTTAAGGCGGAGGTGACGACTCCGGGCAGATTCAGCGTTTACAATGCGCTGACGGCCATCGCCATATGCCGCCATTTCGGTGTGGGAGAGGGGACGGTCCAAAAGGCATTATTGGAAGCGAAAGTGAAAGGCCGGATTGAAATGGTGAAAGTATCCGACACATTTACGCTGATGATTGATTATGCCCACAATGCCATGAGTTTGGAAAGCCTGCTTGGCACGCTGCGGGAATATGAACCCCACCGTTTGGTCTGTCTGTTTGGCTGCGGGGGAAACCGGTCCAGGCTGAGAAGGTATGAAATGGGGGAAGTCAGCGGAAAACTGGCGGATCTGACAATCATTACCTCGGATAACCCAAGATTTGAGGAGCCGCAGGCCATTATAGATGATATCAAGACCGGCATCGGCAGGACAGAAGGCAGATATGTGGAAATCTGCGACCGTAAGGAAGCCATTGCCTATGCCATCGGGCATGGGGAACCGGGAGATATTATTGTCCTTGCGGGGAAAGGACATGAGGATTATCAGGAGATAAAGGGCGTGAAATACCCTATGGATGAAAGGGATCTGATCCGGGATATCTTAAAGGAGCGTGCATGGAAGGAAAATATGCAAACATCATAATTGACATATCCCATGAAAAAGTGGACCGTATGTTTCAATATGTAGTGCCCGGGGAACTGCGGGGCCGGGTGAAGCCGGGAAGCTGTGTGTCGGTGCCTTTCGGGGCGGGCGACCGACTGAGGAAAGGCTACTGTATCGGCCTGACGGACAGAGCGGAATATCCGCCGGAGAAGCTGAAGACGATTGCCGCTTTGGAGGAAAAGAGCGTTCAGGTGCAGGACCGATCTATCCGTCTGGCGGCATGGATGAAGGAACAATACGGTTCGACAATGATAATGGCACTGAAAACCGTTCTTCCGGTGAAGCGGAAAATAAAGAACGCGGAAAAAAGAAGCTGCCGTCTCCTGCTTCCCTACGGAGAGGCAATGAAGCTTCTGGAGGAGTCTGAAAGGAAACATCATACCGGAAAGGCAAGGCTGCTTTCTGAACTGATGCAAGTATATGAACTGCCTATGTCATTAGTTATCAGCAAACTCCATGTTTCTTCTCAGACGGTAAAGGCTTTGGAAAAGCAGGGTGTGATTGCGGTGGCATCGGAACAGGGATACCGGAATCCGGTGAGGATATCCGCGGACTCTTCCGATGCCAGGGCGGAGAATTACCGGAAACAGAAAATACTGAGTGACGAGCAATATGAAACGGCGACAGCCATTTTGGCGGATTTTGACCAAGGGGAACGGAAGACCTGCCTTATCCACGGGATTACGGGCAGCGGAAAGACCGAGGTTTATCTGGCGCTGATTGAGGAAATCATAAAGCGGGGGAAGCAGGCCATTGTGCTGATACCGGAAATTGCCCTGACTTATCAGACGCTGCTCCGGTTCTATATGCGATTTGGCAACCGGGTGTCCGTAATGAATTCCACTCTTTCCGCGGGGGAGAAATATGACCAGTGGGAACGGGCAAAGGCGGGGGAAATTCATGTGATCATCGGGCCCCGTTCGGCACTTTTTACCCCTTTTCCCGACTTGGGGCTGATTATTATAGATGAAGAGCATGAAAACACATATAAAAGCGAGACAATGCCCAAATACCATGCGAGGGAGACGGCGGAAAAAATTGCTTCCATGGTAAATGCCCTTGTTGTGCTAGGGTCGGCCACGCCTTCACTGGAAGCTTATTACCGGGCGAAAAACGGGTATTATAAGCTTTATGAACTGACGGGGCGGCAGGCCGGCGGGAAACTTCCGGCGGTTTATACGGTGGATTTAAGACAGGAACTGAAGGCGGGGAACCGTTCGATTTTCAGCAGGAAGCTGCACGGTCTGGTGGAAGACCGCCTAAGGAAGGGGGAGCAGAGCATATTGTTTCTGAACCGGAGAGGATATGCGGGATTTGTCTCCTGCCGGGCATGCGGGCATGTAATGAAATGCCCGCATTGCGATGTTTCCCTTTCCGAACATAAGAACGGAAAGCTGGTCTGCCATTATTGCGGCTATGAGCAGCCGGGAGTAAAAAACTGCCCTTCCTGCGGTTCCAAATATATCCTTGGCTTCCGTGCCGGGACTCAGCAGATTGAGGAAGCCATTGGAAAAGAATTTCCCGGGGCACGGGTGCTGCGGATGGATGCGGACACTACGCGGACAAAAGACGGCTACGAGGAAATACTTAGTGCTTTTGCCAACGGGGAAGCGGATATATTGGTGGGCACGCAGATGATTGTGAAAGGGCATGATTTCCCCGATGTGACGTTGGTGGGCATACTTGCGGCGGACTTGTCGCTGCATGTGAACGATTACCGGGCGGGGGAACGCACATTTCAGCTGCTGACGCAGGCGGCCGGCCGGGCCGGCCGGGGGAGGAAAGCCGGGGAAGTGGTGATACAGACTTACGACCCGGAGCATTACAGCATTGTCTATGCGGCAAAGCAGGATTACAAAGGTTTTTACGAAGAGGAAATTCTGTACCGGGAAATGCTGGCCTATCCGCCGGCGGCACATATGCTGGCAGTGCTGGTGACTTCCTTGGAGGAAGAGGAAGGGAAGAAACTGGCGGAGGAAATCGGCGGACTGGTACGCGGCATGGCGCAGTCGGAGGCCGGAGGGGTTTGTCCGGAGCATGGACTGTCGCATCCGGAAGCCGGAGGAGCCTGTCCTAGGCATGGACTGTCGCATACGGAAGCCGGAGGGGTCTGTCCGGGGTATGTGTCGCACCCGGAAGCCGGAGGGGTCTGTCCGGAGCATGGACTGCCGCATCCGGAAGCCGGGGGAGCCTGTCCAGGGCATGACGGGACGGGGAAACGGGCGCGGGAAAGCGCGGTGCAGGGGAACTGCTTACATGTCATCGGGCCGGCACCGGCTTCGGTGGGAAAAATAAATGATATTTATCGTTTTATGCTGTATATAAAACATGAAAAATATGGTAGACTGGTAGAGGTAAAAAATAAACTCGAGGAATACTGGGAGGGGAAAGAAGAACGGAAAGAAATAAAAAAGGAAAGCATACAGTTTGACTTTGACCCGATCAGAGCATACTGAATTTATGGCGGACAGCTAGTGTTCCATCCGACCGGTAATCAGACTGCCAGTGCCGAGTATTTTGTCATCCTGCAAGGCGGAGGAAGAAGGCGATGCCGGTGGCATCGTTGACTGACGACAACGCAGCAGATGACAAAATAGGCGGTGCTGAAAGTCTGATTACTGGCCGGATGGAATACTAGGGCTGTCGGGAATAGTCCTTCCGCTGATGCAGCGGGCATGGGAAAGTGTTTCAGAAATTGTACAAAAGACATGAAACATCTGAAAGAATACGAAACATCTGAAAGAATACGAAACATCTGAAAGAATACGAAACATCTGAAAGAATATGAAGCATCTGAAAGAATATGAAACAGACCAATTAGGAAAGGAACGGAGAACAATGGCAATTCGCAACGTAAGAGAAATGGGAGAGGATGTATTAAATAAAAAGTGCAAAGAGGTTAAGGAGGTAACGCCCCGCGTCAATGAACTGATTGACGATATGCTGGATACAATGTATGACGCTTGCGGCGTAGGGCTTGCGGCGCCGCAGGTCGGGATTTTAAAACGTATTGTGGTCATCGATGTGACAGGGGAAGACCCTTATGTAATGATTAACCCGCAGATTGTGGAACAGAGCGGGGAGCAGACAGGATATGAGGCATGCTTAAGCGTGCCTGGTAAGACGGGAGTGGTCACCAGGCCGAATTATGTGAAGGCAATTGCTTATAATCAAAAGATGGAACAGTATGAAATTGAGGCCACGGAACTGTTGGCGCGTGCCATCTGTCACGAACTGGATCATCTGGACGGACACCTTTATGTGGAAAAAGTGGAAGGCTCCTTGAGGAATTCGGAGGATGTGGAAGAAGAGGAGTGACAGGAGAGTACGGAATGGTCTGGCAGCATCGGTGCCTATAGGCAGACTGTGCGGGCCAGGCAGCGGGGATCCGGAAGGGCGGATGCAGCCTGAGATAGGAGGTCAGTGTATGAGGATAGTTTTTATGGGAACACCGGACTTTGCGGTGGGAGCGTTGGAGGCGGTTGTCCGGGCGGGACATCAGGTCATTGCGGCAGTGACTCAGCCGGATAAGCCTAAGGGCCGGGGCAAAGGGGTGCAGATGCCTCCTGTAAAGCAATGTGCGTTGAAATACGGAATCCCGGTCTTTCAGCCGGTGAAAATCAAGGAGCCTGAAGCGGTGGAAATTCTCAGGGGGTATGAGGCGGATATTTTTGTGGTGGCTGCTTTCGGGCAGCTGCTTTCGGAGGAAATACTCACTATGCCTAAATACGGATGCGTCAATATCCATGCCTCCCTTCTGCCCAAATACCGCGGCGCGTCCCCCATCCAATGGGTAATCCTGAACGGGGAAAAGGAAACGGGGATTACCGTTATGCAGATGGATAAAGGATTGGATACGGGTGATATGCTGATGAAATGCACTGTGCCGCTGGAAGAGAAGGAAACCGGCGCAAGCCTGCATGACAAACTGCGTGATGCGGGTGCAAAGCTGATTGCGGAAGCGTTGCCGAAGATAGAGCGGGGAGAACTGAAACCGGAGAAGCAGAGAGAGGAAGAAGCTACCTATTTTTCCTTACTGAAGAAATCCTTTGGGCAGATGGACTGGACAAAGGATGCTGTTTCTTTGGACCGTCTGGTGCGGGGGTTAAATCCTTGGCCCAGTGCATATACTTATTACCACGGGAAGACTCTGAAGATATGGGAATGTGAACCGGCGGCGGAAGAGAATACCCGGCAAGGGCAGCCGGAGAGCGGGGAACCGGAAAAAGTCTGTAAATATGCGCAGGACGGCGGCGGGACAGGCCGTATAGAGAAAGTGACAAAAGAAGCCTTTTATGTACGGACGGGAAACGGACTTCTGAAAGTGCTGCAGGTGCAGCTGGAAGGAAAGAAACGGATGCGCGTAAAGGATTTCCTGTTGGGCTGTCCGCTGGCGGAAGGGGATATATTGGGCAGTGGGGAAGCCGAATTTTGAGTCTTGGAAATATCATCAATAGGAGGTAGAAAGAGTGTCTGGATTTTTCGGTTTTTATTTTGATCCGACCTATGTGTTGGTTCTGATCGGTGCGGTTCTCTGCATCGCCGCCAGTGCGAAACTGAACGGCACATACGGTAAATATGCAAAAGTCAGATGTATGAGCGGCATGACAGGGGCACAGGCTGCGGCACGCATCCTGAACTATGCCGGCATTCATGATGTCCGTATAGAAAAGGTGAAAGGGGAACTGACAGACCACTATGACCCGAAAAATAAAGTGCTGCGGCTTTCGGACAGCACATACGGTGCGGCTTCTGTGGCTGCCGTGGGGGTGGCTGCCCATGAATGCGGACATGCGGTACAGCATCAGAGAGGATATGCGCCGTTAAAATTGCGAAGCGCGTTGGTACCGGCAGCGAATATCGGTTCCAGACTGGGGATTCCGCTGATCTTTCTCGGTGTACTGCTTGGGATGAACGGCACGCTGGTAAAGGTGGGAATATGGGTATTTGCGCTGGCGGTGCTGTTTCAGGTAGTGACGCTGCCGGTGGAGTTCAATGCGTCTTCCAGGGCACTGGTGATGCTGCAGGACTGCGGCATCACCGGCGGGCAGGAAACCGGATACTGCAGAAAAGTGCTTACGGCGGCTGCGCTTACTTATGTGGCGGGTGCTGCCTCATCGATTTTGCAGTTGCTGCGTCTGGTGCTTCTGTTCGGAGGCAGACGGAGTGACGATTAGGCGTATATTATGGGCAGGGACGGAAAACAAAAGGATAGGGCGGCGATGGACTATAGGGCATGGCAGTGGCTATGTCCTATATTTGTGACAGCCCTGCGGGGCGGAAGAGGCATGCTGCCAATGTGGTGCATTGTATGCCGAAAGCCGGTGGGAAGGATGTCCATGCTTCATATGATACGGGAAACAGGGGGCGCAGCGGAGCGCGGAAATGAGGTGGAATATGAATATACGCGAATTGATATTGGATATGCTGCTACAGATGGAGGCGGCAGGAACCTACAGCAATCTGCTGATTCGGAATGTATTGGACAAGTATGATTATCTGGAAGGGAAAGAGAAGGCTTTCCTGAAGAGGGTGACGGAAGGCACGGTAGAGCGGCGGATTCAGTTGGACTATGTGCTGGACCATTATTCGAAGGTGCCGGTGAAAAAGATGAAGCCGCTGATTCGGTGCCTGCTCCGGATGAGCGTGTATCAGCTTTTATTTATGGACGGAATCCCGGATGCTGCAGTCTGCAATGAGGCAGTGAAACTGGCAGGGAAACGTAAGTTTGGGCAGCTGAAAGGATTTGTCAACGGGGTATTGCGCAGCATTGCCAGAAATAAAGAACAGATGGAAAAGATTTATCCTGACAGAAAGCAAGAGCCTTTGGAATATTTGTCAGTGGTTTATTCCATGCCGGAATATTTGGTTTCCATGTGGCTTGGGGAATACGGGCCGGAGCGGACGGAACGGATGCTGCAGGCCATGCTGGCGGTGCATCCGGTAACTGTCAGGCTCAGACAGGATTCGGGAGGGACAGGGGCTGGCTCCGGCGTGCCGTCGGGGACAGATTCGCTGCTTCAGAGAATACGGAAGGCAGGGACAGAAGTGCAGCCCCATCCTTATTTGGATTATGCTTATTGCCTGACACATTTAGAGGGGATAAGGCATGTCCCGGGCTTTGAGGAAGGGCTGTTTACCGTGCAGGACGTAAGTTCCATGCTGGCGGTGGAATGCGCAGGGATACGGCAGGGAGACTTTGTGCTGGACATATGTGCCGCGCCGGGAGGAAAGGGGACGCATGCGGCCGAGCGGCTATGCGGGACGGGGCGGGTGCTCTGCAGAGATGTTTCGGCGGAAAAGACAGCCTTAATCCGGGAAAATGTGGAACGGCTCGGTCTGGAAAACGTGGAGACGGAGGTATATGACGGACGGGCATATGACCAAGCACTGCATGAAAAGGCGGATGTAGTGTTGGCGGATTTGCCCTGCTCCGGATTAGGGATACTCGGAAAGAAGAGGGACATTAAGTATAATGTAACACCGGAGAGCCTGCAGGAACTGCCTAAGCTGCAGAAGGAACTGCTGGAAACGGCATGGCGTTATGTGAAGCCCAACGGGGCGTTGATCTATACTACCTGCACGATACATAGGGAAGAGAATGAGGAAATCTGCCGGTGGTTTTTGGAAAATCATCCTTTTGAGGCAGAATCCATAGACGGCTTTCTGAAAAAGGTACCGGAAAAAGCCACGGCGAAGGACGGATATCTGCAACTCCTGCCGGGGATCCACGAGACGGACGGTTTTTTCATCGCAAGGTTTGTAAGAAAAGGGCAGTGAAGACACAATGCCGATGACTCAAGCTGTAGGCTGCGGCTTAAGAGATTGGCTAAAAGACAGAGTTTTAGAAATATTAGATAAATTCAGGAAAAGAGGTATAGGGAGTGAAGCACGGGAAAAAAGATATCAAATCGATGACATTGGAAGAACTGAAAGAAGAAATGACCGCCTTAGGGGAGAAGCCGTTCCGGGCGAAGCAGATTTATGAATGGATGCATGTAAAGCTGTCGGAAAGCTTTGAGCAAATGACGAATATACCGAAAATATTGCAGGAAAAATGCCGGGAAAGGTATTTTTACACTTGTTTAAAACCGGTGCGTGTACAGGAGTCGGCGATTGACGGCACAAAGAAATTTTTATTTGAATTGCCGGACGGGAAGACGGTGGAGAGTGTGTGGATGAAATATAAGCATGGGAACAGTGTCTGCGTTTCTTCTCAGGTAGGATGCCGTATGGGCTGTGTGTTCTGTGCCTCGACGCTGGACGGACTGGAACGGGGATTGCTTCCCTCCGAGATGCTGGAACAGGTTTATGCTATTTCCAGACTGACCGGTGAGAGGGTGTCCAATGTGGTTGTCATGGGGATGGGCGAGCCTATGGACAATTATGAAAATACCGTACAGTTTATCCGTCTCCTGACGGACGGGAACGGACTGCATATCAGTCAGCGGAATATTACCGTTTCCACCTGTGGGCTGGTGCCCCAGATGCATGATTTGGCGGGGGAGGGACTGCAGATAACGCTTGCCCTGTCATTGCATGCGGCTACGGACGAAAAAAGGAAAAAGCTGATGCCGGTTGCCAACCGCTACGGACTGGAGGAACTGATGGAAGCCTGTGCCTATTATTTCGAAAAGACGGGGCGCAGGATTACGTTTGAATATAGTCTGATAGGCGGAGTGAATGACAGGCCGCAGGATGCGGCTCAGCTGGCACGGCTGGTCAGGCCGCTGAACTGCCATGTGAATCTGATTCCTGTAAATCCCATAAAAGAGAAGAACCTCCGCCCCTGTTCCAGGGAAGAGGCGGCGGCATTTAAAAGTATGCTTGAGAAATACGGAATCAATGCTACCGTGAGAAGGGAAATGGGGAGGGATATTGACGGGGCATGCGGTCAGCTGCGGAGGAGGTATGGAAAGACAACGCAGTAAAAGAAACGGAAAACCTGCGGAAAGGCACGTCAGTATTCCTTTTTCCGGAAGATCCACACCGTGAGCGGACAGGATGCGGCAAACGCTAGCACGCCGCAGACAAGGATCATCATGCCGCTGCCAATGATCTGCAATGGGGTCATGCCTGCAGGGAAAAGATGATTCATCCATGCGGTAAGGCCCATAAAAATTCCTGTTCCGCCAAGCAGGCTGAAGAGTAAGAAGATTTCATTCCGTTCGTCCCCGCCTAAGAAGAACAGCGGAAAGAAGACTGCCCCCATAAACAGGCTGATTCCGATTCCGGCCACATACAGCATGAAAACATCGGTAGCCCTGTCAAATGGATAGCCGTGCAGCATGACAGCCAGGGCTATGTCTATGCCTGCAAAGGCCGCTCCTGCGGCCAGCCATAGAAGCTGGCTTAAAAACAGGCTTTTTATGATGTCGCTTCTCCGGACCGGGGCGCACAGCTTATGCCGGCTCCATTTTGTGGTATTTTCCTTCCGTATGCCGGCAAGGGAGGAGAAAGAAAAACCAATCATCACCAACAGCATATAGCCTATGATAAGCCAAGACATCCCATGCCCTATGGCAAGGACAAAGATACCTGATAAAACGGCGGCGGCCGAAAATATTTTGGCATTGGGAAGCACTGTATAATAATTATTTTTCAGAAGCCCTTTCATGTCTGCCCTCCTTTTGTCAGTAATAACATGATTTCGTCAATGGAAGCATGGTCTATGACGATATCTTTGTATTTCCTTGCCGCTGCTTTTCCGTCAGCCACTAAAACGTCTGTCTGAAAATCCCGTTTCCGGAAAGCGAGAATATCGTCCGGATCCAATGCAAGGAACTGGCTTTCCCTACAGCGCATGACAGCATAGCGGTAAACCAAGTCATTTTTGGATACATTCATTATAAGACTGCCGTTGCGGAGAAAGGTAATATAGTCGGCGATTTTTTCCAAATCACTGGTAATATGGGAAGAGAGCAGGACGGAGTGGCTTTCATCCTGTACAAACCCAAGAAAGACATCCAGTATTTCATCACGCGTGGCAGGATCCAGCCCGCCGGTTGCCTCATCTAAGACCAATAGCTGTGGGCGGCGTGACAGTGCGGCGGCAATGGCCAGCTTCATGGACATTCCTTTTGAGTAATGTTTGATTTTTTGGTGCTCCGGAAGCCGGAAATCCTTTAAATACATTTGGAATAGGGCATGGTCCCACTTGGCATAAAGGCCGTCCATTACTTTTGCCAACTGGCTTGCCGTCCAGTCCACCGGAAAATTCTCCCCGTCATAAACCACTCCGATTTTTTCCCGTATGTCGGTATCCCCATCGGACATTTCCCTGCCGAACAGCCGGATTGTGCCGCTGTCTTTTTGTACGGTATTCAGAATACAGCTGATGGCGGTAGTTTTGCCTGCTCCGTTTTCTCCCACAAGGCCAAGGATGGAGCCATAGGGCAATGAAAAAGAAACCTTATTCAATGCAAACTCTGATTTCGGGTATCGCTTGGAAAGCTGCCGTACTTCCAATATATTGTCCATTTGAATATCCATGCTCCTTCCTCCGGGTCATTCCTCCCCATTATAAAATAAAGCCAGCAGTTCGGTCAGTTTCTCAAGGGAAATATTGCTTATCCGTCCGATCTCGGCGGCAGCCTGCAGATGCCCTTCCGCAATGCGCTGCTGCTCTTCTTGGTAAAATTCCTTATTCCGTGCCGATACAAAACTTCCCCTGCCTACCGTCGTCTCAATAAAGCCGTCTCTCTGCAGATCTTCATAAGCTTTCTGAACCGTGATTACGCTTACATGGGCAGACCTTGCCAAAGCCCGCATAGAGGGTATGGCATCGCCCGCTTCCAGTTCGCCGCTCATAATCATGGCTTTTATTTGTGCGGTGATCTGCTCGTAAATAGGTTTATTGGCATTATTGCTGATAATGATATCCATCTGCCGCTTCTCCTGCCTTACAAGTGTACTTAATGTATAAGTACATTATAACAATATAATTTTATTTGTCAAGCAGGGCGTGTCTGAAAAATATGGAAATCAATTTTCTGTTTTATGCCTGCGCCGGTGTTTCCGTTCAGAGAAAGGGGGCGGCTAATATCGTCCGGCAAGAAATCCGGCGTGGAAATATAGGCCGAAACAGAAATGCAGGCAGAAACAGAAATTTTTCAGACCATCGAAAAACGCCGGTACTTAGGCACTGTATTTTAGTGCCTTAGTACCGCTGCGTTTGCCGCTGAGCGAAAGCGTGTCTGAAAAATTTCTGTTTTTGTATGCATTTCTGTTTCGGCCTATATTTCCATGCCGGATTCCATGCCGGACGATATTGGCCGCCCCCTTTCTCTGAACGGAAGCACCGGCGTAGGCATGCGGGAATCGGAAAAATAAATTTTAAGATACGCTCCGGGTATATGTTGGGCTATTTGGGGAATATATTGGCATAATATGTGAACAGGACGACTGACATTGCGTGTGAGGAGCAACATAGGAATAAAGATATATGGGCTTGTCCTTTTCGTGACCTTGTGCTAAAATATTCAAAGTATTAAAATAGCTGATTTTGTTCTGACCGCATCTGGATAATTATGGAAATATGCGGGGCAGTGTGCATTTTATGATAAGGCGCCGTAAAAAGGTAGCAGCCATCCATAGGCTTGGCAAACTTGGAGGTTTGGACGTGTTAAAGACATTTTCCATTACGGATATCGGGAAAAGGAGAAAATTGAATCAGGATTATGTGTTTGCATCGGATGAGCCAATGGGCAACTTGCCGAACATATTTATTGTGGCCGACGGCATGGGAGGGCATAATGCAGGGGACTATGCTTCCAAGTATGCGGTGGAGACAGTGAAGGAAGAGATTGCAAGATCCTTTGAGAAGAGCCCGGTGAGGATTTTAGGGGCGGCAATCAGAACCGCCAACGACCATATCCGGAAAAAGGCAAGAGAGCAGGCGGCGCTGAGCGGCATGGGGACTACTATGGTGGCGGCCACCTGCCTGGGGGATAAATATCTGGAAGTGGCCAATGTGGGCGACAGCAGGCTGTATGTAGTGAACGACAGGAAAATTGAGCAGATTACGAGGGATCATTCCCTGGTGGAGGAGATGGTACGGCTTGGCGGCATTGACAGGGCGTCGGCAAGAAGCCATCCGGATAAAAATATTATTACAAGGGCAATTGGTGCGAAGGATACGGTGGAGGTGGATTTCTTTCAGGTGGAGCTGCATCCGGGGGATATTGTCCTGATGTGTTCCGACGGACTGACAAATATGCTGGAAGACAGGGAAATCCATATGATTCTTTCCAGCCAGGGGAGCGTGGAAGAGAAAGCGGAGGAATTGGTGAAGGCGGCCAACCTAAACGGCGGTAAGGACAATATTGCCGTGATTGTGATGGAGCCGTTTGTGTCCGCAGGGAATGAACCGGCGCTTTCCTGAAGAAGCCGGGAAATGATTTTTGGGGAGCCGGAGTGATTCTTCCATGGGACGGCACTGTACGGACCGGGGAGAAGACTTTGAAAGGAGCATTGTTATTGGAATGATTAAAATAGGAATGATAATTGGAGACCGATATGAAATATTGGAAAAGATAGGTACCGGTGGCATGTCGGATGTATATAAAGCGAAATGCCATAAACTGAACCGCTATGTGGCAATTAAGGTACTGAAGCAGGAGTTTTCCGAGAATGCGAATTTCGTGACCAAGTTCCGTGTGGAAGCGCAGGCAGCGGCAGGGCTGATGCATCCGAATATTGTCAATGTATATGATGTAGGAGAAGAGAACGGCATATATTATATCGTAATGGAACTGGTGGAAGGCATTACCCTGAAGAAATATATCGAAAAGAAAGCTAGGCTTTCGGTAAAGGAAGCCATCAGCATAGCGATACAGATTTCCATGGGGATTGAGTCTGCCCATAATAACCATATTATCCATAGGGACATAAAGCCCCAGAATATCATTATCTCAAAAGAAGGCAAGGTAAAGGTGACGGATTTCGGAATTGCGAAAGCGGCCACCAGCAATACCATAACGTCAAATGTCATGGGCTCGGTGCATTATACCTCTCCGGAACAGGCCAGGGGAGGTTACAGCGACGAGAAGAGCGATATTTACTCCTTGGGCATCACATTGTATGAAATGCTGACAGGCAGGGTGCCTTTCAACGGGGAAACTACGGTGGCCATTGCCATAAAGCATATTCAGGAGCCGATACCGTCCCCGAGAGAACTGATTTCGGAAATTCCCGTAAGCGTAGAGCATATTGTGTTCAAATGCTGCCAGAAAAGCCCGGATCGGAGATATCAGTCGATTGCGGATCTGATTGCGGATCTGAAGCAGTCATTGATCAGCCCGGACGAGGATTTTGTGAAAATCGTAAACCCCGACGAGGAGGCATCCACGCGGATGATCACGGACAGGGATATGGTTCAGATAAAGAAGCAGTCCGACAGGAGGGACTCTATGGACGAGGCTCTGCGGCTGAAAAAGGATGTACAGCGGAAAGCGAGAAGGCCCGAGCCGGAAGAAGAAGAGTACGAAGAAGAGGTTTATGAAGAGGAAGAGTATGAAGAAGAGGCTTATGAAGCTTATGAAGATGACGGGATAGAAGAGGAATATGACGACGGCACAGAGGACGGCTTAGAGGAAGACGGGGACTATGACCCGAAGATGGAACGGATCACTACGGTGCTTGCGGTAGTGGCAGCGTTGGTAATAGGGTGCATTGTATTGTTTCTGGTCGGTAAAACAATAGGAATTATTCCCTTTGGCAACGGAGAGGGTGCTGAGGAGGAGACAAAAGAGGAAGAAGAGACGGAAAAAGCCGAGATGACGGAAGTGGTGGGCAGACAGCTGGAAGAGGTAAGGCAGGAACTCCTTGGGATGGGGCTGAACCCGCAGGTCACTTATCAGGAGACGGATGAATATGAGGCGGGGCTTGTTCTGAAATGTAATATCGGCATCGGTGTGATGGTGGACCGTGACACGGAAATTATCCTTACCGTCAGTGCAGGTGCCAGCGGCGTTGAAGTGCCGAATGTGGTAGGCAGTTCCACAGCCGAAGGGGTTTCCAATCTGGAGCAGAAAGGCTTTGTGGTGAACCGGACCGAGAGTTATGATGCACAGGTTCCTAAGGGAAACATTATAAGCCAAAGCCCGGAGGGCGGCTCGAAAGCGCCCAGCGGCTCTACCGTAACACTGCGGATCAGTCAGGGTCCGGAAGAGAACAAGGTTAAGATACCGAATGTCATCGGTGTTTCGGAGATGGATGCCATTGCCATGCTGACGGAACTGGGGCTTTCGGTGGCAAGCGTGACGGAAGTGAACAATGACGATGCGGCGTTGGCGGGGCTGGTCTGTTACCAGAGTTATTCCGTAGGCACATTCGTGGATCAGGGCACGACGATAGATTTAAGAGTCAGTTTAGGGCCGAAACAGACAACGTATAGTTTCAGCGGCAGCATAGAGCCGCCTTCGGCAGAAGAAGATCCGGAATACCGGAACGGGCTGGATGTGGCAGTCAGCATAGTGACGGCAGACGGCGTGTCGCTGCTGAACACGAATACCGCGTCTTTTCCGATTTCGGTAAATTATACCGGAATCCAAGCCTCTTCGGGAACCGTTACTTTCACTTACACGGTTAAGAAGGACGCGGTAACGGATACGAACCCAGAGACAGGGGAAACCGTGACTACGGAGGGGTCCGAAGAGGAAAGGACAGTCACAAGGGAACTGCAGTTTACGCCGGAAGCATGAGGTACAGAGATAATGCGGGGGAAAATCATAAAAGGGATTGCCGGATTTTATTATGTATATACGGAAGAAGATAACGGAAAAGTTTATGAATGTAAGGCGAAAGGGATTTTCCGGAAGGAAAACCGTAAGCCTTTGGTAGGCGACGATGTGCTTCTGGAAGCATTGGAGGAAGACGGGCTAAAAGGCAGCATAACGGAACTGCTTCCCCGGCGTAGTGAACTGATACGTCCGGCGGTGGCGAATATCGATCAGGCTTTGATAATATTTGCGATAGTGAAACCGGAACCCAATTTTAATCTGTTGGACCGGTTTCTTATTATGATGAAGCAGCAGGGGCTGGGAAGCATTATCTGCTTTAATAAGCAGGATCTTGCGGCACCGGAGGAGAAAGAAAGGCTGAGGCAGGCATATGAGGCTTGCGGCTGCCGTGTGCTGTTCATCAGCGCAAAAGAAAAAGAAGGGATAGCGGAACTGAGGAAGCTGCTTTCCGGGAAGACCACAGTGGCAGCAGGACCCAGCGGAGTGGGGAAATCTTCCGTCATAAACTGCCTGAATCCGTCGGCAGGGATGGAAACGGGGGATATCAGCCGTAAGATTGCAAGAGGCAGGCATACGACACGTCACTCGGAGATAATCGCACTGCATGAAAATACTTACATTGTGGATACTCCCGGGTTTACTTCCTTGGGACTTTTCCGGATGGAGAAGGAGGATCTGCATAGTTTTTATCCGGAATTTGAAGAATATGAGAAGTCTTGCAGGTTTGCAGGCTGTGCCCATCTGAACGAGCCGGGCTGCAGGGTGAAGGAAGCCCTGCAGGAAGGGAAAATCAGCCAAGTGCGTTACCGCAATTATCAGGTATTATATCAGGAACTGCAGAACTCCAGAAAGTATTGAAGGGAAAGTGTATTGCATCGTTCCTGAAGCGTGCCGCGGCTTAACGGAAGGGCATGGTATGTGAACGGTAACGGAACACGAAAATTGATTTCCGTGCTGCCTTGAACTTCATAAAAATATGTTATATAATAGCATCATAGAAAGATTATGGAGGGATAAACAATGGATATTAAAGAACAGATCAGTAAGATTTTGGAGGAAATCTCAAAAAATCCTGAGATTAAGGAAATGTTTGAAAAGGAACCGGTAAAGGCCATAGAAAAAGTGACTGGCATTGACCTGCCGGACGATGTGGTTAACAAGATTATTGACGGCGTTAAAGCAAAGC
Organism: uncultured Lachnospiraceae bacterium; assembly: GCA_910586275.1. Classification (GTDB taxonomy): domain Bacteria; phylum Bacillota; class Clostridia; order Lachnospirales; family Lachnospiraceae; genus Kineothrix. Next base: position 26,281 of record CAJUIM010000021.1, read on the forward strand.
TGACGATAGATAATGTTTCAAAAGCAGCGGATGTCTTAAAAGGAGTATTCAACAGCTGACGAACATGACAGACTGCCGAAGTGCGTATGCACGGAGGCAGTTTTTTTCGGAAAAGGAAAATCTGAAATGAAGTTCGGCGGCCATCAGGAGGAATCGAAGTGAAGAAAAAAATGTCTAAGATTTTTTATCCGGCGTTCATGCTTTTCATTTTGTGCACAGGCGGCATCTGCCTGAATCTTCCGGATTTGTCAAGGAAGGATGAAGATACGGCCGAAGTTTATCAGGCAGATACGGCAGAGCCGCGAAACTGGCTGGATTCCGTCCCTGCTTACCGGGGAACACCATATATTGAGGTAAACAGCGATATTCCGTTTTTTACGGCAGAGGATAAGCGCAGGACAGATGCTTTTGAAAGATACAGTGATTTGGATGAATTGGGCCGGTGCAGTGTTGCATATGCTAATATTTGTGAAGAAATCATGCCTACGGAAGAAAGGGAGGAATCATTAGGTTCAGTCACTCCTTCCGGATGGCATCAGAAAAAGTATGACGGGGAATGGCTTTATAACCGCTGCCATCTGATTGGCTATCAGCTGGCAGGAGAGAACGGGAACGAGAAAAATCTGATAACAGGCACAAGATATTTTAATGTAAACGGCATGCTTCCGTTTGAAAATACGGTGGCGGATTATATTGATGATAATCCGGGAAATCATGTTTTGTACCGTGTGACACCGGTATATAAGGAGGAGAATGACCTTGTAGCCTGGGGTGTATTGATGGAAGCCTGGTCTGTGGAAGACAATGGTTATGGATGCCAATTCTGTGTGTTTGTTTATAATGTGCAGGAGGGAATTACGATTGACTATGCCACAGGAGAAAACTGTGAGGCGGGAGAAGATTTACGGAATACAGTCCATGGTGCCTATATATTAAATGTAAACAGTCAAAAATTTCATACAGAGGACTGCCCCAACGGAAACAGAATAGGAGATAAGAATAAATCTGTTTATGCCGGCTCCAGGGATGAGGTGATTTCGCAAGGGTATGTCCCTGCCGAGTGCTGTAATCCTTAAGAGGTTATGCTTGGCTTGCAGTAGCAGATATTGCTTATCCTAATTTTGGAACGTATTATGAAGCGGGTTATGTGGAGGCATTAGGAAAAGAGGTAATGATTTGTTGTAGGGAAAAGGAGTTTCATGGTGCTCATAAGCCTCATTTCGATATTGCACAAAAATCAGCAATTGTTTGGAAAGATGAAAAAGATTTGGAAGATATTATATAAAAGAATTGAAGCAACAGACGGACTAAATAAGTAATCCAATTTTTACCAGTCATCAAAATGAAATAAGGTGGCTGGTATTTTTATAGAATCTTTCCAAAGTTAGTTGATTTTGCATTTTAATTCAAGCCGTAACAGCGGGAGTATCCCAAAGATTGTGTAAATCTCCAAACTGATGTAAGATTAAATTACTCAGTTTGGACAATATGAAGTGACCTCACATTTGTAGCAACGTGGATTTACCTGTATACTGAGTTTTGGAAAAAACAATAGTAACAGGGATTACCGCATACAAAAGGAGGGCACCTATTATGAGGCCGGGTGTCTGGGATTTTTCCTGTACCACGAACTGATAAAAAAGGGGATCCACTGTGAAATTCTGGCCCCGACCACAATGCTGACACAGCAGGGAAAGCGGATCAAAACAGATAAGAGGGATGCACTTATGATAGCGCAGTGCCTTGCCTATGGCGGTTATCATGCAGTATACATTTCGACAGATAAAGATGATGATGTCAAAGTATATCTGCGCACGAGAGATGACCATAAACTGGACTTGAAAAAGACGAAACAGAGGATATGTGCATTCTGTTTAAGTCAGGGATATCATTATGATGGCGGGAAATGGACCTAGGCACATTTCAAATGGCTCAAATCACTGGAACTTAGCGATTTGGACAGGGAAACGCTGAACGAATATCTGATCACATACGAATATCAGACAAACCGTATAGAATCTTTTGATCAAAGGATAGAGGAACTGGCATCCGAAACGGAGTATGTGGAGAAGGTAAAAAAGTTGGTATGCTTTCTCGGGGTAAAAACCCATACGGCGTTGTCCTGTCTGGTGGAAACCGGAGATTTCCAGAGGTTTGCAAAGGGGAACATCTATGCCGCATATCTGGGTCTGGTGCCTGGGAAGATTCGAGCAGCGATAACATCAACAGGTTTTCCATTACAAAAGCGGGGAACAGCCATTTTAGGAAACTGTTGGTTGAGGCCTCTACAGGGATCTGCAAGGGAGCAGTGGGACATAAATCGAAAGATCTGAAGGAAAGGCAGAGCAGGAACACGCCGGAGGTGATTGCATATGCAGATAAGGCAAACGAGAGACTGCGGAGGAAGTATTACAAAATGATAAGACATGGCAAGAAAAAGAATGTAGCAGTAACGGCGGTTGCAAGGGAACTTGCCTGCTTTATATGGGGCATGATGACAGATCATATCAGCATAGAGTGATATCAGACTGCCATCCGCCCGTCAAGGGTGAATAAACTGCTGCGCAGCCTTGACAGCCGGCTGTCATTCTGATGGATGACAGTCAAGTGGATTAAGCAGGAAAAACTGCGTAATCCGCAGCAACCAAAAATAAGAATAGCAAAGCAACAGGAAGATATCTTGAAGAAGCCTTTTGGGATTTCAAGGTTCAGGTTATCTGCGGTACCTCCATGTCGGCAGTGTAGGAATACATTGATCCACGCAATTGGACAGCATTCACTTCATAACGGAGGTATTTTTATGGCAAGAAAAAACGAAAGCCCGCAAAAAGCAGCAATGCGGGAAATGATGCACAGCTATCTCAAAGACAATGACATCAGTATTAAAAACGGAACAGATGTCAATGCCGTCATGCGCGACATCATGTCCGTGATTCTGGAAGATGTACTGGATGAAGAGCCGGACGAAGAACTCGGATATTCAAAGTATGATTACCGGAACAAGAACACGGACAACAGCCGCAACGGACATTCCAAGAAGATCATGCACACCAGCTATGGAGACATGAATGTTGCAATCCCGCGCGACCGCAACGGCCAGTATGAGCCACAGCTCATTAAAAAATACCAGAATACCGTGCCGCAGGACATGGAGGAAAAGATTCTTTCCATGTATGCAAAAGGCATGACAACCGGCGATACAGAATCCCACATGAAGAAACCCTACGAAATGGATATATCCGATAGCACAGTCAGTCGGATCACGGATAAAATACTCCCCATCGTCAGGGAATGGCAGGAACGCCCGCTGGAGGAAGTCTATGCGGTCGTATTTATGGATGCCATCCATTGCCATGTTCGCAGCGAGGGGCGCATTGTAAAACGCGCCGTCTATATAGTCCCCGGTATTGACATGAACGGGAAAAAGGATGTCTTGGGAATGTATGTTGGCGAAAATGAAAGCGTTAAATTCTGGCTTTCCATCAGAATGGTTTGAAAAACCGCGGTGTGGAGGACATCCTGATCGCCTGCGTGGACGGACTTTCCGGTTTCCCGCAGGCCATGGAGGCAGTATACCCGCAGACGAAGATCTAGCAGCGCATCATCCACCAGATCCGGAACTCTACGAAATTTGTGTCCTATAAGGACATTAAAAAGCTGATGTCAGATTTAAAACGCGTATACACTGCCCCGACAGAGGAGACCGCTTCGGAATAAGCTGGAACTGTTGCGGGACAAATGGGATGACAAATACCAGAAAATCTACAAATCTTGGCACGACAACTGGGCAACCCTGTCTACTTATTCCAAGTATCCGGAAGCAGTCAGGCGTCTCATAAAATTCCCTGTATAATACAGACGAGGGCAGAACCAGAAAGCCGGCTCTGCCCACTTGCAACTATGCATAAATCTTATGTCAGTTTTTTGGATTTACACAAAACTTGAAACGCTCTCGATAACTCATTTTAGTACAGTTGTTGAACTTATAAGGAAATGTTCGTTATATTCGACAGTAATCTGCAATATGTGTTTTTCATAATATAAGTTCCAACAGTTCAATTCTATAATCATTTTTTTATATTGAAGAATATTTTCGGGCATATGCGTTTTAAGTAAATCAAAAGAATCAGGTGCTACATTAAAGGTTTCTTCTGATACTTTACATAAGGAATTATTTAAATCTGTGGTTACTTCATCTAAATACAAAATCAATTCATCATTATCATCTGGAGACAACATAATTTTATTTTCTTCGTTACCAATTAAAAATAGATCTTTGCTTTCTGGATCATTATATTCTACAAGTATTGATTTGACAGACATAGCACACATTACTGCACCAAAATTATGAAGAGTTATTTGAGTATTTGAATGATCAATAATATAACTATTATTATCTGTAGCATGATTTAAAATTAAATATGGATAAGAACCCAAATATGTAAAATATGCATCGTTATGATTGCTGATATGGGATTCTAATTCGCTTATGAAACCATCTTCGATTTGCTTGTCAGTAGATTCAAAAGAAGCAATATTATTACTAATATTAATATCTGCTTTTGTACTTCCTCTTTTTATTCTACAATGCCTGCCGTTAGATAAATTAGTATCATTTGGGTTGCTTTTGCTATATTTTATTGATAGTATTTGTAAATTAGGTAAAGATTGCTTCCTAATTTGTTTAAATTGAGCATTGTAAGTTTTACAAGTAACGTAACATATTATAGCTGTAAATAGAGTGGATATTGATGTTAATATATCACATATGATTTCAATGTTATTCATAATATTTGCCTTCCCCAAAATTTATTTATAATTATATTGTTAAGTTTACAGAAATAGTTTAGATAAATAATATTATAAAATAGTCAGAACATAAATTTAAGGTTATAAGAATAGAGTAAATAACTAAAACCATGCATAAATATAAAATATTAAAACAGGAATAAAACTTTGGGCATGTGCTGGGTGTTTGACAACAACAAAATCATGATGGAATTAATTTCAAAACCTATATATGAAATGGCTGGAGGATATGGGGGATTATAAAGAAGTAACTGAAGAAGAATCATATGCATCATTTTTTTTGCCTTTTAGAAGTGATAGTGAAACAGAATTTGCAAAATCAAAAGCAACTCGTTTCATTAAGGGTGTATGCTGATACATATGAAGAGTGTTTTAGATTGTTTAATTCGATAGATAAAAAGTGAAATGGTTTTTGGGGAGAGCAGATGAAACAAAGAAAGATTTAATCGAAAAGAAGGTGATAAGCCAGAATGCTCAAAACCGTCTGTAATGACAGAATAGAAGAAAGAGGTTATCTTACATATTGCTTTGAACTGAACAGACAAAAGCAAAATAAAATGCAGTCCTGCAAAGACATACTGCTGATAGACGAAAACACGATCGATTTTTCTTGTAATACAGAATGGAATTGGAGGCGTTGTGCCCATCTGATGATTATCGGGACCACCGGGAGCGGTAAGTCGCAACTAACCTCGTATATTATTTCATGTCTCGTCAAACAAGGGGTTCAAGTATTTTCAGTCATTGGCGGCGTGGGGATTGAACCGATTAAGTGTGCAAGGGCGTCTGAACGTTATCTGTGCCATTTAGACAACCCCGAAAAGGCGCAATACGATATGGAAGATGTAATTTCCTGTTCGGGTGCTGATTATCAGACCATGATAAATCTTGCAACGGACAAGTACAGCGCAATCGGGGAAATGATTGAATTTTGTTCACAGAATGGCGTTGTAAGCTATGCGCAACGGCTCTTGTTTGCAAAAGAAAACCGTCCAGATTGGTTTCGGATATTGTGCGATAATGGAACACTGACAATGGTACAATTAGCTGAAAGATATTACACGAATAAGTGTATAAATAATTATAACCTCCATTCCTTTTGCTTATGACATAAGAATATGATGTTTTACACAAATAAGTGTATTAAAGCAATAAAATTACAATATAAAGGTATGTAGTGCAACAAGAAAGGATACTATGGACTTAAATAATATAACAGTTGAGCAATATTATACAGATAATGCAGATTCAAAAGATTATTATATAAGTAGTAAGCATAATTTAGCCGAAACACCAATAACCAGTAACAAACAAGCAACTTTTAAATGTAAAAAGAGCCACTTGAAAAACAAGCGGCTCTAGTGTATAATCTAATCAGAAAGGTTTATCGGACACGAAGTTCCGATTGCCCTCAGTTAAATTGATATTACAAAAGAAATAGCATCTAACTTTGGACGGTTGGGATGCTATTTCTTTTTATGATTGTCTATGTAAGACAGAGCCGCAAAAATAACAAGCAATAATGTCAAAACTTCCATCACGCTCATGGGCACCACCCTCTTTCGTAAGACTAGAGGGCACCTATCAAAAAATCGCATCCTGCTTTCTGTTCAGTTATACAATCCCATTATAACATGAATACAGGTATTTCACAAACCAAAAATGAAGCAGTATCAATAGGATATGGTCTGGCATCGCCAGTGGTGCCTAAGGCGTAGGCGTTCGCCAATTCAGGGGGCAGAGTGGAGCGGAGCAGGAACGGAGCCGCCGGAATGCGGACGTCGTTAAGCGCCAGCACGATTTGGCGATCTCCCCGAAGGGGAGAGTCCGAGTTAGTATTACCTCGGACTTATGTGTTCTGTGTTACACATTCCCCAACCTTCTATTTGTAAACATTTCTTCCAACACAAACTATCCTCAATTCCCTGTGCCCGTGCTATAATCTGTGCCCAAAATCTTAGATTATACAAATGCTATATTTTTCAATTTCCCCAGAATCCCCTCATTTTTATGAATGCTTATCAAATAGCTATTTGCTACTATAATAGAGAAGCATGAAAGAAAGCAGGGATTCCATACAAAAGATAAAAAGATATCCCAATATACAGCAATACCCATTCGGAATCCCGATCAGAATTTAAGATTGGGAGAATAACCGGACATGGACGAAATATTTAAAGAAGTAGCAAAACTAAATGAAATAAGTAAATTGCAAACTACTGATAAAAATAATATAATGGGTTTGGACAGTATATTACATACGCTTATGGCATCTAAACGAGATAAAGTCCGTAAATTACACCCTTATTCTATCACACCGCCCGCAAAAGAAAATGGTCGGTGGCAGACATATTATAAGGGGGCAGATAAGAAACGTAAACTGATACAAGCATACAGTGAAGCAGAATTATTAGACAAACTGATTCCCTTGTACTTATCTGAAACGCACATTGACAAATTAACATTTAATGGACTGTTTTTAGAGTGGATTGAATACAAGAAAACGGTTACAGAAAGTTCCAATACGATGAAACGGTATATACAGCACTACAATAGATATTTTGGTGCATCTGTATTGCAAAATAAGAAAATCAAAGTACTTGATGAAATTCTTTTGGAAACGGAATGCAACAGGATTGTAAAAGAAAACAATCTTCCCAGAAAAGAATGGACAAATATAAAAACCATTCTGAATGGAATGTTTCGTTATGCTATACGGAAGAAATATATTGAGGAAAACCTTGCCGATAAAATTGTTATCTCTGTCAAATTCCGGCAAGTAGTAAAAAAGACGGGGAAAACAGAGACTTACAACTCGGATGAACTTGCCGACCTCAATAAATATCTCGACAGTATGTACGCCGAAACAGAAGATACGGTTTATCTGGCTGTAAGATTAAATTTTTTGATAGGCTTGCGTGTTGGGGAACTGGTCGCTTTACGTTGGAGCGACTGGACTGATATAAACCATTTACATATCATGAGGGAAGAGATCAGAAATCAGGATACCGGAAATTATGAAGTGGTGGAACATACAAAAACTAACCGAGACCGTTTTGTAATTCTTGTGCCAAAGGCATTAAAGATTCTAAATAAAATTTCACACGAGAGCGATTATATTTTTGTCCGTAACGGTCAACGTATTACTGCAAGGCAGATAGCCTATGTGTTGGAAAAATATGCCGAACGTCAGGGAGTGCCAACAAAATCCACTCATAAGATGCGTAAAACCTACGCTTCAAGACTAAATGCCAACGGTGTTCCTTTAGATGCGATCAGGGAGCAACTCGGTCACAGTTCATTATCTACCACCCTCGGTTATATCTATAATCCGCTCACG
>CAJUIM010000022.1 GCA_910586275.1 uncultured Lachnospiraceae bacterium
CCCTCCCGTGCGTCCGCCTCTCAACACAACATTCAGGCTGAACTGTTACAAAAAACGGGGAAATCGGAAATATTTACGATTGACATTTCCGCTTGCTGCCGTTATACTAAGGAAAGCATAACAGATAGGAGATGGGTAGATGATTAATTATTCTTGCTAATTGGTAACTCAATACAAGCACGATAAGCCGCTGGAACATTTTCGTCAGCATGATCTTTAGGAAAGCAGTGCATAGCATTGCCTAGGAAGAAAGGTGCGGCTGAAGACGGACTATTTATCGTGCGGGCAGGGATAATTTGATCTGATATCTTTCATATAATGCAGTCCGGACAGAAACGAAAGCTGATTGACAGCATAGAGCTGCGCATGCTTTGGGGTTTCCAAGACTGAGTTTTTATGGGTGCAGAAAATTATTTCTGTGCCTTTTTTGTGCGGATAAATATATCAACTAGGCAGCAAATCTGCATATCCGCAACGGCAGTTCGGCAGGGCGGCGCGGAATTGAAATAGGAGGTATGGGTATGTCACAGATTAGTGTAAATAATTTAACTTTTTATTATGACGGAAGCTATGATAATATCTTTGAAGACGTATCTTTTCGAATCGATACGGACTGGAAGCTGGGATTTATTGCCAGGAACGGACGGGGAAAAACCACTTTTCTGAATTTGCTGATGGGGAAATATGAGTATCTTGGAAAGATAACGGCTTCGGTGGAATTTGACTATTTTCCGTTTTATGTTTCGGATAAGGAAAAGGATACGCTTTCCGTAATAGAGGAGATAAATCCGGAATACGAATTCTGGAAAATCTGTAGGGAACTGACGCTGCTCCAAGTAGATGCAGACGTGCTGTACCGCCCTTTTCATACACTTAGCAACGGAGAACAGACGAAGGTGATGTTGGCGTTGCTGTTTTCGGGAGAAAACCGGTTCCTGCTGATTGACGAACCGACAAACCATTTGGATATGGAGGCAAGGGAAATGGTCAGCGATTATCTGAAACGAAAGAAGGGTTTCCTGTTGGTTTCCCATGACAGGGCGTTTTTGGATAAGTGTATTGACCATGTACTGACAATCAATAAGACGAATATTGAAGTGCAGCAGGGAAATTTCTCCAGTTGGGAGGAGAACAAGAGAAGACAGGATGAGTATGAACTGGCGGAAAATGAACGCCTGAAGAAAGAGATCAGGAAACTGGAAGCGTCTGCCAGACAGGCGGGGCAATGGGCGGATAATGTGGAAGCGACGAAAATAGGGAGAAAGTCGGAAAAATATGAAACGGGCATAGATCTACGGGCATATATAGGGGAAAAGTCCAGACGCATGCAGATGAGACGGAAAAATCTGGAGCGGCGGCAGAACAGGGCGATAGATGAAAAGTCAGCCTTGCTGAAAAATATTGAGAGGGCTGAGGATTTAAAATTATTTCCGCTCCGGCATCATAAAGATATATTGGTTAAGATGGAAGGGATCAGCATGCAATATCCTATGCGGCAGGCCGGCGGGGAAAAAGGAAAACAGATTCTGAAAGAGTTTGGAATGGAGATTAGGAACGGCGACCGAGTGGTTTTGCAGGGGCGGAACGGCTGCGGCAAATCCAGTGTGATGAAGGCGGTTTTGTCAGCGGCATGGGGCGGCACGGATGTTGGCGGGCCGGCTGTAACAGGCACTCTGGAAACGGCAGCCGGATTAAAAGTGTCTTATGTGCCGCAGGATACCGGGCATCTATGCGGAAGCTTGGAGGACTATGCTGCCGAATACGGGATTGACGAAACGCTGTTTAAGGCTTTGCTGCGGAAGCTGGATTTCTCTCGGATTCAGTTTGACAAAAGAATGGAGGAATACAGCGGGGGACAGAAGAAAAAGGTGCTGATAGCCAGAAGCCTTTGCGAACAGGCACATTTATATGTATGGGATGAGCCGCTGAACTTTATCGACGTCTTTTCGCGCATGCAGATAGAAAACTTGATTATGAAATATCAGCCTACTGTTTTTATGGTAGAACATGACAAAAGTTTTGTAAAAAAAATCGGCACGGTTTTCATTGATTTGGAAAGTTTCTAATGAAATCTCCGGCCAGTATAGTATAATACTGTTATACGGCCTGCCGGCCTGCGGCGTGCCGTATGAAAGAAGCTATTATGGAAAATGAAAGGGAGGATGGAAAGATGGTAATTGCGGTAACATATGAAAACGGTCAAGTGTTTCAGCATTTCGGACACAGTGAGAATTTTAAGATTTATGAGTCGGAGGATGGGAAAATCTTGAAATCCGAAGTTTGCGGAACGGATGGGCAGGGGCATGGGGCTTTGGCGGGTTTCCTGCATTCCTATAAAGTGGATGTCCTGATCTGCGGCGGAATAGGAGGCGGTGCAAGGAATGCGCTTGCCGAAATGGGAATCCGGCTTTATCCGGGAGTCACCGGAAATGCCGATGAAGCGGTGGAATCATTTCTGAACGGCACATTATCCTATGCCCCGGATACTGTGTGTTCGCATCATGAGGGGGAGCATAACTGCGGCGGTCATGGCCATGACTGCGGCGGCCATTCCTGCAAAAGCCATTGAATGGGCGGAAAAAGGGTGGATGATGAAGATTGTTATTATAATGGAAGACACTTGCGGGAGCCCGCTGTGCGAATATGAACATGGGCTGAGTGTCTATGTGGAGACCGCCGGGCATAAGATTTTAGTGGATGCAGGGGCAAGCGGGAAGACAGTGGCCAATGCGGAGAAGCTGGGAATTGATTTGCAGTCAGTGGATACGGTGATGCTGAGCCATGGGCATTATGACCATTCCGGCGGTTTGCCTGCTTTCCGGAACGTGAACCGGAAAGCGGCCATTTTTATGCAGCGGGCGGCTCTCGGAGATTTTTATCATGGGCAGCGGTATATCGGAGTGGATAAGGGGATTGCGGATTTGCCGGGCGTAACACTGCTGAACGGGGATTTCCGGCTGGATGAGGAAATTTCGGTATTTACGCGTATTGCCGGGAGGCGGTTCTGGCCGCAAAGTAATCTGAGCCTGTCTGAGGAAGCGGACGGGAGGCGGGTACAGGATGAATTCCGCCATGAGCAATGTGTGGTTGTGCAAGGGAAAATAAATCTGCTTGTGTCGGGATGTGCCCATAACGGAATCCTGAACATTCTGGATTGCTACAAGGAGAAATACGGAGGCTGTCCGGATGCGGTAATCAGTGGTTTCCATATGATGAAAAAAACGGATTATTCGGAGCAGGAAGCAGCAGTGATCTGCCGGACGGCGGAGGAACTGAAGAAAATGAAAACTATTTTTTATACCGGTCATTGTACCGGGCAGAAAGCCATAGGGCTGATGCAGCCCATTCTGGGAGAGCAGCTGGTGCCGATTCACTGCGGGTCAGAATTCCTGCTTTAAGATTTGCCTGGTTTCCCTGATGCAGTTATGCCAGCCATACAGGACCTGCCAGCAGTTCCCGGGAGACATAGAGTGTCATATCCGGCTTGGTGGCCAGTGTCCACTTTACTAGAAGGATGTACCGGCGTTCGATTTCCAGGCAGGTAATGCAGCGGGGGTGGACACAGCTTCCGCAGTTGCAGTAATGTAAGTCATTTTCCGATAATGTGGGACGATGCGTATGGCCGGTAATCAGAATATGGTTTTCCTCTTCTGCCCAGTAGTGGAGCCGCTGCTCGGCTTTGTCTTTCCGTGTGTAATTTTTTGCCGCACTGGTAGGGTCCAGGACACCGAAATGTTCCAGCGGTTTCCACAGGTAGCGGACAAGGAAGCGGGACAGCCGCCAGAGGGTTGAATTGAACAGATCCGTCTGATGGCCGTGGGTAAGATAAATATCCATGGGGCGGGCGGCTATGGGATGTGTTCTGGCCGGCGACAGATGATTTTCCAGAATAATGCCGGAATGAAAGGTGATATCCGGAAAGAGGGGCTGTTCCCCGGTATGAGGCCGGTCTTCGAAGCCGCAGCGGCAGACGTGGTAGTTTTTGGCGGTGAACCGATTGTTTTTCTTTACTATATCATGGTTTCCGTATAGCATAAACAGGCGTCCCTGCCTGTGGAATTGGGACAGCAGGCCGAATACATTATTGTGCGCTTCTATAATCTGCACCATGCTGCGGTTTTCCCACAGTTCATCTCCGTCACCCAGCTCAATATAGGTATATCCCATTCGGTAATAATGCTGTAAGGCTGCAAAGTATAAATTTTGGTTTTTCAGGAAATTGTCATTGGAAGTGCCCGCACCCCTGTGGCAGTCGCTGATCAGGACATATTTGGAGCGGTCTGTGAGAGGGAGCCGTAAAGCTCCCTCGAAAGACTTGGAAAGTCGGGAATAATAACTCATTGGGTTACCCTCTTCAATGCTTTTTTTGTTTATGCTTTTTATATTTCCTAATACGGAACATTTTGCGGAAAGCCGCAGGAAGATAGAAGTAGAGATAAAGGATTCTGTCTATGGAAAGGCAGAAGGGTCTTGTCACAAACAAATATACACGGCACCAGAAATGATTGATGCACTGGGCAATCCTTACCCATATTCTGTTCAGGCAGTTCCAATGCATGGACGATTTGGTAAAGGAAAATGTGACGGTGTTGCAGCTTAAATGAATGTTATCCCGACAGTAGCCTGCGCTGATTAAGCCTTTGATGAAAGCATGTGCCATGGAATGGGTGGCGAAGGTGATGCAGGCCTGCATATATAAATCCGCCGGCTGGGAAAACCGTCCCATGGAAAATGCAGTGAGCCACCAATGTCTGGCGCATACGTCGGCGATCTGTACTCCTTTGCGGAAAAGGCGGAAAGAAAGAGCCGGCATATCGCAGTCTTCCACGCTTTGAAACAGCGTGGTCCCGTATTCGCTTTTGTCTAATATGCGGTCCGAGTAGTATACTCCGATTTCGGCGCCTGTATTGATGCCATACTGGCCTTTCCACAGTTCGAGCAGCCAAGTTCTGCCGTCATATTCGAAGTAGACGGGGAGGCAGTCAAATACCATGTTAAAGCGGAAGGCTGCTTTGTCGTATAGGGTACAGTAGCCGAAGTCCCTCTGCCATACATCCAGACGGGAGGTGAAGATATCCTGTGCCGGCAGATATGCATAGCCGAAGGGGGCAATCAGTTCGTCCAGAATGCAGCATTTTTCCTTCATGCACATACAGCGGACTTTTTGAATGATTTTTTTTCTGCGCCAATGGTTCAGGCAGAAAAACAAAAGCAGTACCAGGAAAAAGATACCAAAAAATAGGTACATAACAGATTTCTCCATAAGTGTTTTGCTATATCTTATGAGAAGCTGTCGAAATCTGTGATATGCTAAAAATGTTTTATGGCGTTTCTTACTTTGCGGTTATCCGAATCAGCGTGGCTTTTCCTTTATAGCCTGCATCCCCTACGATTTGAGGAATGGTTTTTTCGCCTGCAAGGTCAGAGACATTGGAAAAATGGACATGTCCGGCCAAGACAGCGGCCACCGGGCTGTCGGCGGCTGTGGTAAGGGACATGAACTGCGCGGAGACATCATTGGGATAGATGCCTCCGTGAACGCCGCCTCCCAGAACTACGCTGTTTGGCCAGACGGCGGAAGCTTCTGCCAACAGATCTTCCGTATAGAACGGGACATGCAGCAGTAGGATAACAGGCTTATTTCGGGAGAGAATGCGGCGGTACTCTTCCAAGGCATCGGGATGGATTTGGTTATTGCTGTTGTCTACGGCAACTAAGATGAAATCGTCCAATTCCAGACTGTGGATAGCCGTATTGGAATCCATGTACGGAGCGAGAAGGGGGAGATAGTTTTCGGCTCCGGTTTCCGTCATGTATTCCCACGGGTATGTCCAGTCATGGTTTCCGACAGCATAGAGATAGGGAACTTCCAGTTTCCGAAGGCACTGGCCTAAGTATTCCATGTTGGAAGGCGCGGGGGAATCTATAAGATCACCGCCCAGAAGCAGGACATCCGGTTCAGTCTGATTGGCATAATCCACCCATGAGGCAAAGAGTTCCGAGGAAACATGGCCGCTTTCACCGGTAAAATGGGAAAGCCTTTCGGAAGCGTAATCCCGCAGTTGGCTGTCCGCCGTTTCATCGGGGATCACAATATGCATGTCCGTTAAAAAGAGTAGGCTGTATTCTCCGGAAATGCCGGGAACATTGACTGTTACCGTGTCGATGGCAGTATTGTCGGCAGCGGTCAGCGGCCGGCCGGATGCGCAGGCTGTCAGGGAGGTTATTATAAGGAGAAGAACTGCGGTTCTGCGAAGGTAGGAAAGTGTGTTTCTTGTATGTTTCATATATTGCTCCTTTCTGCTGGTTTCCGCGGACGGTGAATCATGCGGTCATGACGGTGCCGCATAAGATCCTTTTCGGGCTGCTGCACGTTGACATTGCAGAATCAGGCATGTGCGATACTGCGTGCAAATTTATGGGGAGCATGATTCCGGCCATAAGTGGGCAGAAAGGATCTGTACAATAGTATGATATATAATAGTTGATATTATTTTTATAATCTTGTAAAATGGACTTTAATCCGCTATTTATATCTTATAACGAAATGGGGGGGAAATTGCAAGAGGATTTTTTATATTTCTGTACATAAGTAACCGGCGGACAGCAGTAAACAAGGAGGTTTGGTATGACAGGATTACAGAAACTATTTGCGCCTATTGATATGACGGCTGGCACTCCGGGGAAGCAGATTGTTGCGTTTGCCGTTCCGATGCTGATCGGTAATATTGCGCAGCAGCTTTATAACACGGTGGACAGCATAATAGTGGGAAGGTATGTGGGGGACAATGCGCTGGCAGCGGTTGGGAGCGCGGCTCCTATCCTGAATCTGCTGCTTGTTCTTTTCGTGGGGATTTCCGTGGGAGCGGGAATTATGGTATCTCAGTACTTTGGCGCAAAAGAAAGGGAGGCGCTGTCGGGGACAATCGGAAGCTGTGTCACGCTGACGGCCATATCTTCCCTTATCATTATGATTGTGGGGCCGTTGCTGTCAAGGCCGCTTTTGGAACTATTGGGTACGCCGGAATCTATATTGGGGTGGTGTGAGTCTTATCTGAACATCATTTTTATCGGGATTGTGGGGTTGTCCTATTACAATATTTTAAGCGGCGTACTGAGAGGGCTGGGAGATTCCGTGTCGGCTCTTGTATATCTGCTGATTTCCACAGTTATTAATATTGTGCTGGATATTGTATTTGTGGCTAATTTCCAGATGGGAGTGGCGGGCGTGGCGTTGGCTACAGCCATAGCCCAGGCGATTTCCGCGGTATTGTGTTTTGTGAAGCTGATGCGGATGTCCGATATCTTTGACTTTAAAAAGGAATATCTGAAGTTACATAAAAAATATGCGTTAATGACAATACGGCTGGGGCTGCCTTCGGGCCTGACACAGGCAATTTTCTCCATGGCAATGATAGTGGTACAGTCACTGACCAATAGTTTCGGGGAATTATTCATTGCGGCCAACGTGATTGTCATGAGAGTGGACGGCTTTGCCATGATGCCGAACTTCTCCTTCGGAACGGCAATGACTACATTTGCAGGGCAGAATGTGGGTGCAAAGGAATATAAGAGGGTGGAGCAAGGGGCGAAGCAGGGAACCTTTATTGCTATGGGAGTATCCGCATCCATTACGGTATTGATTCTTATCTTCGGGAAACATCTGATGGGGATTTTTACGGAAACGGAATCTTTGGTGGACATGAGCATGCGGATGATGCGTATATTGGCAGTGGGGTATGTGGCCATGGCAGTGACTCAGTCGCTGTCGGGTGTAATGCGGGGAGCCGGCGATACGATGACACCGATGTGGATTTCGCTGGCGACTACGGTGGCTATCCGGGTGCCGGTGGCATATGGGATTGCTTATCTTACAAGAAGTGAGCAGTATCCCAACGGACGCAGCGAGTGCGTGTTTGTTTCCCTTCTGGTTTCCTGGATGCTGGGAGCCTTCATTACCTTTATTTGTTATCGGTGGGGGAAATGGAAGGAAAAAGCAATCGGGGGCAGCTGAAAGCAGTGCCGGGAAAGGGGATAAGCAAGGAGAAAAGGAAACGAGGAATTTAAAAAGCGGGGGTGGGACAAAAGATGCAGCAGGAAGAGAAATATATATATATGACAACGACACCGGTTCCCAGGCTGGTGGGGGAACTGGCGGTGCCGACTATTATCAGCATGCTTGTAACTTCTTTTTATAATATGGCAGATACTTTTTTTGTGGGAAGGATTAATACCCAGTCAACGGCGGCGGTGGGAGTAGTGTTTTCCGTCATGGCGGTCATTCAGGCATTGGGATTTTTCTTTGGGCATGGATCGGGGAATTACATTTCGAGGAAGCTTGGGGCAAAGGATTTTGAGGAAGCTGCAATGATGGCATCTAACGGCTTCTTTCTGGCTTTTCTCTGTGGGCTGGCAGTGACGGCGGGAGGAATTTTGTTTCTTGAGCCGTTGGCATTGGCTTTGGGCTCCACGCCGACGATACTTCCTTATACAGAGGCATATCTGAGGGTCATTCTGCTGGGGGCTCCTTTTATGACCTCTTCTCTGGTGCTGAATAATCAGCTTCGTTTTCAGGGGAGTGCGGCTTATGCCATGGTTGGGATTGTGACGGGGGCGGTCATTAATATTATATTGGATCCTATTCTGATTTTCGGGTTTGGGATGGGAGTGGCAGGAGCGGCAACGGCAACGGTATTCAGTCAGTTCTGCAGCTTTCTGCTGTTGCTGTTCCAGAGCAGGAAAGGCGGCAATGTACAGATTCGCTTCCGTAATTTCAGGCCTAATTTTCATTATATAAAGGAGATATGCCGTGGGGGATTTCCTTCGTTATGCCGGCAAGGTCTTGCCAGCGTTGCGGGGATTCTGCTGAACCATGGCGCAAGGGTATATGGGGATGCGGTAATCGCGGGGATGTCCATTGTATCCAGGGTGACGATGTTTGCCAGTTCTGCGCTCATTGGCTTCGGACAGGGCTTTCAGCCGGTGTGCGGATTCAATTATGGGGCAAAGCTGTACCATAGGGTGAGGGAAGGGTTTACATTCTGTGTAAAGTACGCAACGGTATTTTTGATTGGCGTAGCTGTTATAGGGGCAGTGTTTGCCCCTCAGGTCATTGCTCTGTTCCGGAAAGATGATATGGAAGTAATAGAAGCGGGGGCATTGGCTTTGCGGATGCAATGCATTGCGTTTCCCCTTACAGGGTGGATTGTTATGTCCAATATGATGCTTCAGTCCATAGGAAAGGCACTGAAAGCTTCCATATTGGCGGGAGCCAGACAAGGAGTGTTCTTTATCCCATTGATCTTAATTTTGCCGCAGCTGTTTGGCCTGTTTGGCATACAGATGTGTCAGACTGTGTCCGATATTTTCTCTTTTGCGCTGGCTGTCCCGCTGTGTCTCAGTGTGCTGAAAGAAATGAAAATGCAGGAAGAGGATGAGGGCAGGCATGAATCCGCATACACGCTCTAGGGCGTATCTGCGGATTCAATATATTTTTCTGCAAGGAAGCGGGATAAATTAAAAGTACGGATTTTTGTCCCTTCTGACTGTATATGTTTGATGTGGCTTTGGATGGAGTGTATATAGCTGTCCAGCCATGCATCTTGCGGGTTGATTAAACGGCCGTCTTCATCTCTTTCCGGATTCTTATAATAGGTTTTCATGGTTTCGGCATCCAGCAATATAGGGGCGGCATCCGCCGACAGCCGGGATAAATAGCGGCCGTCTGTGCCGCGGCTGTATATTTCGGAGCCGGAAAGGATGCCAAGGTTGTATTTGGCAATCCAGTAGTCGGGATGGCTGAAAGAAAGACCCAGATATAATACGGTTACCATTACCATGCTGTATTTGAAAAAAGGAAAATGCTGCTTATAGATAGAGATGATGATGCCTGTCATAAGCAGGAAAATTACGGCCAGCGACCATAATACAAAAATCCGTAAAAAAGTAAGTGCATAACAGCGGATATACATAATCATCCGCATGGCACTGGAAGCTATCATGATGTAAGTGCATAGAGAAATAACAGTCAATATAGCTTTCAGGGCTTTATGTTCTTTAAAGCGTCCAAGGCAGATCAATACCAGTATCAGGTTCATCACGCAGACAAACAGCAGCTGGAAATAACCTTTCCTTGCATATTCGGCGTAAGTGTAGTTATACGGAAGTTCCATGCCGCCGAAAAACAGATAGACTATCTGGATGCCGCTGAACAGCAGATAGACAGCGGAAAGCGCAGAAGTGACGGTGATGGCAAGTACCGGCTCGCCGGTACGTTTATTCGGCATGATATCGGCCGGTTTCCATTTTTCCAGATAAGTGACCATGCAGTAGGAAATGAGGAAGGCTGCCAGTATGGTAAAACATATGCCGAAAAAGTTATCGGGGATATAGGAAAAGTCGAAAACGGAATTCATTACCGAATTAAACACCACGTCTGCGCTGCTTAAAAGGAGGATGACAAAAAGCAGCAGCGGTATGGAAATGAGGATTCCGAAAAAGACATATTTTCCTTTGGAGCCGTTCTCCTTTTTTATCAATCTTCTTTTTTGCGAGTATAGGTGCAGATCGGAAAAAGGTCTGCCAATGGTGCCGGCGGTTCCAAAAAGAAGCCGGCATATTTTTTTCATATAAGCGGTAAAATCCCATCGGCTGTCATCATAAAAATTATGCAGGATAAGCACAAAACTTAATATAAATATGCCTATTTTATTAAAGGCTATGATGCTGGCATCATCTGTGCAGAAGGTGGAAATGCCTAACAGGATCAGGCTTGCAATATAAAATACGGAATCTTTTTTGGCGGAAATCCCAAACTTTTTTAAGGATAAGAAGAAAAAGTAAAGGGTTCCGCCTATGAAAAAAGGGTAGGTGATGCCGGACGGATTTTTATATAGGCAAAGTGCATAAAACAAAGCATAGATCAGGCTCCCCATGCCGAAAAAGCGGAAATGGAGGATCCGATGTTCTTTCTCTTCCGGAGTAAGCTTTGGCTGTACGGCGTTTGCCGGTTTACTGTTTTCCTGTGGATATTGGTTTTGGCATTGATCTGCATATTCGTTCATACTATACCTCGTTTCTGTATTTCTTTTTACGCTTCAAAATGAATTGTTTTCGGTTTCATCGTTGTCTTCCGCATACTGCAAAATATCACCGGGCTGGCAATTCAGGGCTTTGCAGATGGCCGAAAGGGTGGTGAGGCGGATGGCTTTGGCTTTATTGTTTTTTAGGATGGAGAGATTGGCAAGGGTAATGTCTACTTCTCCGGCAAGTTCGGTCAGCCCTTTTTTGCGCTGTGCCATGACCACATCCAGATTTATTATGATTCCCATGGGGTACCTCCTGTTTTAAATGGGCTATATCGTCCAATGGCATTCACTTGAGCCGCACAGGATTTCTGAGGCGGGCTGCGGTTTCGGTAAATGACATTGCTATATCGTCAGGTCGTTTTCCAGTTTATATGTGACGGCTCGGTCAAAAACATGGGACAGGACTTTGCTGAATAATCCGGCAATGATAAAGACTAAAATGACAATCAGCACTGCCGGAGTGACATATAGGAATAACCGTCCTGATGTGACCAGTGCAATCAGCATGCTGTAAGTGCCCATCCTTCTGAGGCTGACGACGTTTTCGGGAATAAAGCAGTTGTCGTCTAACACGGTACGGAACATTTTCCGCAATTCATAGATAATTAGGATGGCTAAGGTGCCGGAACAGAAGAAAAGCAATATCAACGGCAAAGAATTGTCGGCAAAATAGGAGTTGTATGTGCCGTAAAAGCGGATGCTTAAAGGCAGAGTGGCTGTTACAAGGATGCCGGCATAGAACATAAAATCTAAAAGCAGTTTTGTCATTATTGTTAGTCGGTCTTTCATTTCAATCTCCTCCTGTTGCAACCATAACCTGTTGCATCCATAATAGCATTGGCAAAATCGAAAGTCAATAATTATTTATTGATAAACAATAAAAAATTATTAAATTGCAATAATAGGTATGGCCTTTCCTTTGGCACAAAGTTTCCTTTGGCACAAATTTCCCGCAAATTGCGATGCGCATCTGCCGGAAAGCGATTTTAAACACGCTCTGGCACATAATCTGTACAAGATAATATTTTGTATAATTCTTCCAAATAAAAGAATAACAAGCGGATAAATTTATAGAATATTTACAAAAAATTCATAAATTATAATTTTGGCTTCATAACTGTATGCTATCCTTTATTTATAAAAGACGGGAAAGCCTTTGTTGAGTGAAGGCTTTATGAAAACAAACGGTAAGCTTCGTGGGAGAAGTGCCAAGGGCGGACGGAAAGGCGCTTTTCGGGGACAGGGGGGATGCATATGAAGCGGCGGAGAAGGATTGTGTGGTTGGGAATGGCGGCATTGATAGCGGCAGCCAATGCCTTGGCGTGGGAAAGCAGTGGATTTTGTGACTGGTATGTCCGCTGCATTTATCCTCTGTGGGTCGGTACATATGGCAGGTTTACAGGGATATTCCCTTTTTCGGTGGGGGAAATGATGTTAGTGGCCGGTGTTGTGCTGACCGTGCTGTTTTTGCTGGCCGGGGCGGCAGCCATTGTCTTAAGGGCAGGCTTTAGGAAACGGAAGATATACGGAAGGGCGGCAGAAATCTGTAAGAAATATATGGCGGCCTATGTTTGGATATTTGCCGGGGTCGCGGTGGTGATGACATTAAATTGTTTTATTCCTTATCATTGTTCTGCGTTGGAAGAAAAATACGGACTGATTCACCGGATGACAGCGGAAGACCCAATGCTTCAGGAACTGATGGAAAAAAAATATACGATTGAGGAATTGGGGCAGCTGCGGGATTATGTGGTGATAAAATGCAATGAACTGGCAAAACAAGTAGAACGGGATGCGGAAGGGAACATTATTTATCCGGAACATATGGAAGAACTGGCGGCAGAGGCCATGCGGAATCTGAGCCGGGATTGTGGCCAGCTGGAAGGCTATTATCCGCAGCCGAAACAATTTGCCTTTTCGGAATTTTTCAGCCAACAGATGATGAAAGGTTATTTTTTCCCGTTTTCCATGGAAGTGAATTATAATTCCCTGATGCATGAGATTAACCGTCCGGCAACAATATGCCATGAATATGCCCACTTAAAAGGATTTATGTATGAAGAGGAAGCAAACCTGATTGGGTTTCTGGCGTGTATTCATTCTTCCGATGTGACATTTCAATACAGCGGTTATTTAAGTGTGCTGAATTATATTAATAATGAATTTTATGAAGCAATTGGCAGGAACGCCGCAGTTTATGCTTCGCATGTAAAGATTTCGGCTCAAGTGCGCCGGGAAAATGTATTTCTGGAAGAAAAGGCTTGGGAACAGGTGGAGCAAAAAGCGGTTATCAGCACGGAAGTGGTGGATAAAGTTTCCGATAAACTATCGGAAACCTCAATGGTTCTGAATGGGGTAGAGGATGGGATTCTGAGTTATACACGGGTAGTGGGCTTGCTGCTTCATTATTATGACGGTTCGGCGGAAGTGCAGGAAACATTGGCCAGCCTTGGGGGAGAAGAGGAACTTTTAGGAAACGCAGCAGAATTAAGGTACTAGAGTGCCAGAAAGCAATTTTCAGACACGCTCTGGAACGTGTCTGAAAATGACTAGTCTTTGGGCGCACCGGGTGTTTTGCCAGGGTGCGCCCACATTGCATATGCTTTTAACTCAGGCAGCTGCACGGGTACAAGAATGAAAATTGATTTCCGCGCTATGCCGTAGGATAGGCGGCATTCACTATATAATGCGTGCCTCTGCAAAAAATTGCGGAAGGTGGAAATCCGGGGCAGGGGCATCGATGGGGGAAAAGCTGGCAAAATGGGTCAGTCCTTCGCTTTCTTTTATTTTATAAAAGTTACAGGTGAGGGAACTGCCCTTTGTGAGCGTGTATTCCGGGTAAACGAAAGCAATCAGGGAGCAGGGGATTGCAAGGCGGATGTTCCAAGAACGCTGGTCAATCCGTGCATGGCAGGAAAGCCCCTGCCGGGCAGATTCGGGAAAAGGCATGCGGTTCTGCCGGTGTCTGCCGTAACAGGCCAGCATGGCTCCGTTTGCATTCATTTCAAAATTCAGGTAACAGGGCAGTTCTTCCGCAGGGGAAAAGCAGAAGAATGCTTCCATGGCAGAATCCAGATAGACTGGGTCGCCGTCGCATGTATATCGGCGTACAGGATTTTCTTCCTGACATTCCATTTCCAATATCAGGCCGGTTCCGGGAAGGAACCCTAAACACCCAGTGGTGGTGGGACGGTATTCGCCGCCCCAGTTATAGCTGCTTACGGAAAACTGCGGACAGCTTGAAAGATCCTCTTCGCATCCGATTGTATGTATGTCATAATTCATAATCAATACCTCCTGTCTGAGTCAGTGTTTTAGCTTTGAGAAAGTGCCTGAAAAATACTTTCTGTAAAATGCTGCCTTGATTTGCGGGGAAGTTTCTTCGGCATCTTGAGCCGATTCTAGCAAAAAGACGGAAGGTATGCAAGAAAAAAAGAAGTCTTTCGTCTTTTTTGACAAAAAAAAGCGCTTATCGTGCTATTGCCGGAAATCGGCGGAATGTATATACTTAAAGTATGGCGGACCGTTCATGCAATAGATTTCTGCGGGCGGAGATTCGGCCGGTGAATATTGTCTTTCATGGGCCGAGGCGGAAGTGGGGATGGGAGGAACGGGAAACATTATAGTTAAGGAGGGAATGTAAGAATATGAAGAAACCAGTACTTGTTATTATGGCGGCCGGAATGGGGAGCCGTTACGGCGGATTGAAGCAGATAGATCCGGTGGATGCGCAGGGGCATATTATCATGGATTTTTCCATTTATGATGCAGTGAAAGCAGGATTTGAAAAAGTGGTATTCATAATTAAGAAAGAAAATGAGGAAGACTTTAGGGCCTGCATCGGGAATCGGATGGAGAAACAGCTGCAGGTGGAATATGTTTTTCAGGACATTCATAATCTTCCGGAAGGGTTTGAGGTGCCGGAAGGACGTGTGAAACCTTGGGGCACGGCGCATGCGGTTCTGTCCTGCCTGCCGGTCATTGACGGTCCTTTTGCCGTTATTAATGCGGATGATTATTATGGGCAGCAGGCATTCGGGATGATTTATGATTTTCTTGCATCCCATGAGGATAATGAAAAATATCAGTATACTATGGTAGGCTATCTTCTGGAAAATACTCTGACGGAAAACGGACATGTTGCGCGTGGTGTCTGTGAAACGGACGGAAACGGAAAACTGACGGAAATTACCGAGCGGGTACGCATTGAAAAAAGGGCGGACGGTCCGGCCTTTACGGAAGATGAGGGGAAGACTTGGACAGGATTGGAAGGAGATACAATAGTCTCCATGAATATGTGGGGATTTACCGGAAGCATGCTGCGGGAAATTGACGGCAGGTTTACCGCTTTCCTAAAGGACAATTTAGAGAAAAACCCGCTGAAATGCGAATATTTCCTGCCGTTTGTGGTGGATGAGCTGATCCGGGAGGGCAAGGCGGAAGTTACGGTGCTGAAATCCCGTGACCGTTGGTATGGGGTGACCTACAAAGAGGATAAGCCGGTGGTGGTAAATGCCATTCAGGCTCTTAAAGATCAAGGACGCTATCCGCAGAAACTGTGGGAATAGGCATTCCTCTTTTGGAAAGATGCCAATAGGCTATGTTAAATGGGCTTGTCGGAAAGTGCCTTAATGGAAGAGGCGTACTCCGACGGGGTCATGCCGGTAATCTGCTTAAACTGGCGTGAGAAGTAGTGGATGGAGGAAAAGCCGAGGGCATCGGCAATCTGTGTGAAGTTATAGTGGCGTTCCCGGATCATCTGCTTTGCAAAGTCTATTTTCATGCGTGAAAAATATTCAATGGCACTATAGCCGCTTTTGGACCGGAACAGTTTCTGAAGCTGGGAACGGCCTATGGAATTGCTTTTGCATATTTGTGCAACGGACAGGTTTTCGCTGACATGCATTTCCATATATTCCAATATTTGTGAAAAAATGGCCCCGTCCGCTTTCTGCTTGACGGATTTTGCAAGAGGCGGAGTGAGCGGGGAAGTATGTATCATATAGTGGCGTATCATCTGCAGCAGGAATTGCTGCAGATACAGCTTGATGAGCTGTTCCCCGCCAAAACGGGGATTTTCGGAGCGGATCAATTCTTTCTGGTATGGATCGTCAAGGCGGCCTTCGAATGCATAACGGGCTTCCTGAATGATCTGTGCCAGTAAAAGCCGTTCCGGTTCGCTGATCTGCAGTACTTTCTTTTCGAAAAATGACATGGCCGGCGAAGGGCAGGAAAAAGAAATGACTACCAGATTCGGCGCAATCATTCCGTTGGATTTTACGTTGTGAAATTCGTTTGGACGGTGGAAAATAATATCCCCTTTTTTCAGTGAATGGAACATCTCGTCGGCAAATACATTCACTTCTCCTTTATCTACGCACAAAAATTCCCAAAAGTCATGGGTTTCTCCCGGAAAAGAAAAATCGCTCATATATTCGAAATAGTGGATGGAGTAAATGTTTTCTATGGATAGCACGTCGTTCAGGTGCAGGCTTTTATAATTCATATGCATAGTCTCCTTTTGCATGTTCGGTATTTTCTGAGATGCTGCTGAAGGTCTGGTTAATGTTTTTTTGTTAAGGAAAAGGCTTAAAATATAAAGCTTGCATCTTATTTTATAATTATAATAATACAAAAATATAAAGAATGCAAATCTGAAAATAAAAAGTGTGAAGAAAAAAGGAAGAAAAGATTCTTTTTTTGGCGTAATGCCAGTGCGTCTATAAGATAATATTGGCAAAAAGCAAACTACATAATAAATTTGATAGAAGATTTTGTGCAAAATATATAAATAAAGAGCCTATTATGCAAAAAGCGGGATGAATAATACAAAGACTTTTGTATTTTCGATTATTATAATAAAAACATACTAATTATTTAAGGGTATTGCCGAATGGCGTACCCGTAACTGAAATAAGGAGGTTAAAGTATGAAAAAGAAGATTTTAAGCGCGCTTCTTTGTGTGACCATGGTGTCGGCAATGTTGACAGGCTGCGGTTCGGGCGGTGATGCACCGGCAGCAAGCGCACCGGAAACAGAAAAGGAAGCTGCCGCCGAAACACCGGACGCAGAAACTGAAGCACCGGCTGATACGGCTGCAGAGAATGAAGGGACGGCATCGGCGGGCGGAAAGCTTGTATATTGGTCTATGTGGGATGCGGCAGAACCTCAGGCGCAGGCAATTGCACAATCTATAGAGGCATTTACCGCGGAAACAGGCATTGAAGTGGATGTACAGTTTAAAGGGCGTACGGGTATCCGTGAAGGCCTTCAGCCGGCACTGGATGCGGGCACAAACATTGACTTGTTCGATGAAGACATTGATCGTGTAAATACTACATGGGGCAGTTATCTGCTTGATCTGGAAGACTTGGCGGCTGCAAATGATTATGAAGCAACAGCTAATGCAGGTTTGATGGCGGCTTGCCGTGAAGTGGCCGGCGGCACATTGAAATCCATTCCTTACCAACCGAATGTATTTGCATATTTCTACAACATGGATATATTTGAAGAAGCAGGCGTTACGGCAGTTCCCACTACATGGGATGAATTTCTGGATGTTTGCCAGAAGATAAAAGATGCGGGCTATACGCCGATTACCAATGACAATGCATATATTGCCAGCATGTTCGGATACCATATGAGCCGCCTGATCGGTGAGCCGGCTACGGAAGAAGTGGTAAAGAACGGGGATTGGGATAATGAAGCAGTATTGAAGACTGCACAGGCGTACGAAGAGTTGGCCAGCAAAGGATTTTTCTCCGATACCATTGAAAGTAACCAGTGGCCGGCCGGACAGAATACGGAACTGGCTATGGGGTCTGCAGCTATGTACCTGAACGGATCTTGGCTTCCGAACGAAGTGAAGGATATTGCAGGCGAAGACTTCCACTGGGGATGTTTCAGCTATCCGGCAGTGGAAGGCGGAGTGGATGGAACGGAAGCTTCGAACTATGGCGCACAGGTATTTGCCATCAATGCCAAATCCACAAATGCAGAGCAGGCATTCCAGCTGATTACCTATCTTACAAAAGGTGAAGCGGATAAACTTCTTTCCGATATGTCCGTTGGTATTCCGGCGGATTCCAACAATGCAGAATGGCCGGCGCTTCTTTCCAATGTAAAACCGGTTATGGAAAGCCTTTCTACCCGTTATCCTTGGGGCGCAGGCGCAGAAGCTAATGCTGATATGACACCTATCATTGTTGAGAACTTTACAAAACTTTGCGGTGGTTCTTTGGATGCGCAGGGATTTGTGGATGCATTGAAAGCGGCCGGGAACTAATGGCCTGTATGGAAGGTGATGCGTTCTTGCTATACAATTTAAGTGTGGAAAGACAGCACGGATAAGCATGGGATAATTACGGCGGCATCGTGTCAGGCGGTGCCGCTATATTATACCTATATGATAGAAAAAGTTTTTGGGATGTGCTTCCCGATGTTGAAAGGAGGTCTCTGAATTGAAAAAGAATAAGACCATGATTGTGACTTTTCTGGCTCCGGCAGTCATTATGTTTGCTATTATTTTTATATATCCCATTATCAGGACGGTTGCCATGAGTTTTTTTAAGATTGAAGGTGTGACGGATCCGGTGTCTAAATGGGAGTTTAGCGGATTTGCAAACTACATAAAGCTATTCAACACACAGCTTTTCAGGATATCAATGTGGAATATTTTCCGTATCTGGCTGCTTGGCGGAATAATTGTGATGGCACTTGCGCTTTTATTTGCGGTAATTCTGACCAGCGGAATTCGCTTTAAAAGTACTTTCCGTGCCATAATCTATATGCCTAACGTTGTAAGTGCGGTGGCGTTGGCGACTATGTGGCTGCAGTATGTATTCAGCCCTAAGTTTGGGTTATTCAAATCAATCGGAGATTTTCTGCATTGGGAGTGGCTATCCAAGTTCCAGTGGCTGAATCCGGATCATTTATTCCTTGCCTTACTAGTGGCATATTGCTTTGGCATGGTGGGTTATCATATGCTTATATTTGCAAGCGGGATTGAGAGAATCAGTACGGATTACTTTGAGGCGGCTACTTTGGACGGTGCAAATAAGATTCAGCAGTTCCGTTATATAACCCTGCCTTTGCTGAAAGGAGTATTAAAGACAAACATTACTATGTGGAGTGTCAGTTCGGCAGGCTTCTTCCTTTGGTCACAGCTTTTCTCCATGGTGGTATCCAACACGCAGACAATTACGCCGGTGGTATATATGTATCAGAATATCTTCGGCGCAGGCAACAGTATGACGGAACGTAATTCCGGAATCGGAGCAGCGGTAGGCGTACTGCTGAGTATCTGCGTAGTGATTATATTTGTCGTATGCAACAAGATTTTCAAAGATGACGATATTGAATTTTAAAGGAGGGCGAAACAATGGCAAAAGAAAAGAAATTGCGTGAGCCTGTAAACTGGAAAAAAGAATTTCATCTGACTCCCGGCTATATTGTTTTAGCCCTTTGGGTATTGTTTACTTTTGTTCTTATTGGCTGGGTGGTGGCGGCAAGTTTCTCTACTTCCAAGGAGATTTTTTCCGGAGAGGTATTTAAGTTTGCTACCGGCCTGCATTTTGAAAATTATGCAAAGGCATGGAGTGCTTCAAACGTATCCGTATTTTTTACAAACTCGTTGGTTTATGCTTCCATATCATGTGTGCTGCTGATTTTAGTATGTGCGCCGGCAGCATATGTATTGTCACGTTTTACGTTTATCGGAAATAAAATTATCCAAAGCGGGTTTGTGGCTTCCATGGGCGTACCGGCGACGATGATTGTGCTTCCTTTGTTCGGCCTGGTGGCAGGATGGGATGTGCTGAATGTGTCGTTGGCTAACAGGGCGGTACTGATTTTTCTGTATGTGGGTGTGAACGTGCCATATACGACTATATTTCTGCTGACTTTTTTTGCAAACCTGTCAAGGGCATATGAAGAAGCGGCGGCAATAGACGGCTGCCCTCCTATGAAGACTTTCTGGAAAATAATGCTGCCAATGGCACAGCCCGGTATCATCACGGTTACCATTTTTAATTTCATTAATGTATGGAATGAATATTTTATGTCATTGATATTCGCAAATTCGGATAAAGTAAAACCGGTGGCCATAGGGCTTTACGGAATGATTAATTCCATGAGGTATACCGGAGATTATGCGGGTATGTTTGCATCAGTGGTTATTGTGTTCCTGCCAACATTTATTTTGTATATTTTTATGTCAGAGAAAATTATTGCCGGTATTACAGGCGGTGGTGTGAAAGGATAAGGGTGTCAGTATGGGAAAAGATAAAGCAGAGTTGATGCAGATTGCGGATAAATTTTGTTTGGATGGAGAGAAAGAGCAGGTAGAGCCTTATGGCAGCGGCCATATTAATGATACTTATCTTCTGATATGCAGAATAGGGGACGAAAAAAAGAACTATATTCTGCAGAGAATGAACCATGAGGTTTTCAAAGATCCTGAGGGGCTGATGGAGAATGTGGTAGGCGTGACTGCATTTCTGCAGAAGAAAATCCGTGAAAACGGAGGAAATCCGGAAAGGGAGGCGTTGAATGTCATATATACCCATACCGGTGAATCCTATTGTAAACTGGAAGACGGTACTTATTGGCGGATGTACATGTTTGTGGAAGATGCTACCAGCTATGATGCGGTGGAAAAGAAAGAAGATTTCTATGAAAGCGCAGTGGCATTCGGGCATTTTCAGAAATTGCTGGAGGAGTATCCGGCAGCCAGTCTGCATGAGACAATACCTAACTTCCATAACACAATAGACCGTCTGGCAAAGTTTAAGGATGCCGTTGAAAAAGATGCCTGCGGCAGAGCTTCCGAAGTGCAGGAGGAAATAAATTTTGTGTTGGAACGTGCCGATGACTGCCATGTATTATGCGATATGCTGGCATCGGGGGAACTGCCTCTGCGGGTTACGCATAATGATACTAAGCTTAATAATATTATGATAGATAATGAGTCCGGAAAAGGGATATGTGTCATTGACTTAGACACGGTTATGCCGGGTTCGGCATTGTATGACTATGGCGATTCGATCCGTTTCGGTGCGAATACGGGAGCGGAGGACGAGAAGGATTTATCGAAAATATCCTGTGACTTGGATTTGTTCGCTTTGTATACTAAGGGATTTACCGAGGGCTGCAATGGGTCGCTGACGGAAAAGGAGATACGGATGCTGCCAATGGGCGCAAAGCTTATGACATTGGAGTGCGGCATGCGTTTTCTGACGGATTACTTGGAGGGGGATCATTATTTTAAAATCCATCGCCCGGAACATAATCTGGACCGCTGCAGGACGCAGTTCCGCATGGTGAAGGACATGGAGGAAAAATGGGGGAAAATGCAGGAGATTGTAGAGCAGTACATATAATATTTATGATATTACGATATTTATGATATTTGCTGATTGGCTGTCATCTCTGTTTCCGCGGTTTTGCCTTTCGGTGGGAAAGGTGTCTGATAGGATAACGGTAAGACGCAAAAAGGCAGATGGTTCGCGAAATGGCGAATCATCTGCCTTTTGCTATGGGATCACATATATTACTTGAGTATAAGCCCTACCGGGCAATGGTCGGAACCAAGGATATCCGTGTATATCAATGCATCTTCCAGCCGGTTTTCAAGGCTTTCCGATACAAGGAAATAATCGATCCGCCATCCTGCATTTTTTGCCCGGGCACTGAACTGATAGGACCACCAAGAATAGATGCCTTCTTTGTCGGGATAGAAATAACGGAACGTATCTATGAAACCGGATTGGGTGAGAGCCGTGAATTTTTCTCTTTCATCATCGGTGAAACCGGCATTTTTACGGTTGGTTTTTGGGTTTTTCAGGTCGATTTCTTTGTGCGCTACGTTCAGGTCACCGCAAAAAATGACAGGCTTGGATTTTTCCAGTTCTTTTATATAATGAAGGAAATCGTCTTCCCACCGCATCCTGTAATCTAACCGGGTCAGTTCCCGCTGTGAATTTGGGGTATATACGGTTATTACATAAAAATCTTCATATTCCAGTGTCAGGACTCTTCCTTCATGATCATGTTCTTCTATGCCGATACCTTTTGATATGGACAGCGGTTCATGTTTGGCAAAAACTGCGGTGCCGGAGTATCCTTTTTTCTCTGCAAAATTCCAATATTGAAAATATCCGGGGAACTCTAAGGCAATCTGGCCTTCCTGCAATTTAGTTTCCTGTATGCAGAAAATATCTGCGTCCTCTGCTTGGAAGAAATCTGCAAATCCCTTTCCTACGCAGGCGCGGAGACCGTTTACATTCCATGATATTAATTTCATAAGCTTACCCTTTCTTCGTCTGTTTTTATATATATTTCTGCTGTCCGGCAGCGAAGGCTGTAATTCCGTATTGCGCGGATATAATAAGCCGCTTGCTGGTTGCAGCTTTGCCGGAAAGCCGGATGGCAATTTGGCTGGTTTAGGCATTGCACTCTAATAGTATTCTACTAAGTGAATGAGATTTGTCAATAAATTCATAAAAGGCTTTGGGAAAATCAATTTTGGTTAGTTTGTCTTTGTGATATGTTACGCTGCCAATAATTGTAAACCGTTATCATTAAATGTTATAAAAGTAAGGCGTTCTGTGTGTAAAAATTGTTAAAAATAGAGAATGGATATAAAAGAGATCTCGTTTTTTTCATATATGGGGTAGCTGCAGATTGGTCAGTTCATAAATTCTCAAGAATTTGTTCACACATTGGTCACAAATTAGGCATATTATGTTTACAGTCGATGACGGAACCCAAGAATATCACTTGGCAGACAGCCATAACGTACATGGCAATTGATGTATGGAAGGCAGTGTTCCGGTGGGATGCATGGGTGATTCGGCGGAACATATTTATATGTTTAGGAGGAGAAAATTATGAAAAAGAAAGTAGTTATGTTATTGACAGCAGTAGCAACATGCGCAACCCTGATGATGGCTTGCGGCAACACCGAACAGGTTACAACCGATGATACATCTGTAGAAGCACCTGCAGAGGATGCAAACGCAGAAGTGCCTGCAGAGGACGCAAACGCAGAGGCACCTGCAGAGGATGCAAATGCAGAAGCGCCTGCAGAGGACGCAAACGCAGAAGTATCTGCAGAGGATGCAAACGCAGAAGTGCCTGCAGAGGATGCAAATGCAGAAGCATCTGCAGAAGGCACAGAAGCACCCGCAGAGGGAACTGATGCAGAAGCAGAAGCTGAAACACCTGCAGAGGATGCAAATGCAGAAGCATCTGCGGAAGGCACAGAAACACCCGCAGAGGGAGCTGATGCAGAAGCAGACGCTGAAACAGAAGCGGAATAATAATCGGAAGAAAATAGAACCGCCTGTCCATGGGAAACTGTGGCAGGCGGTTTTTATGCATACGGCACCCAGAGGAAGTATGCCGCAGAGCGAAAGCGTGTCCCAATAAAAATATTGTTCCTGACGCGGGCTGCGGCTTAAGTGAATGACTTTGCGCAAAGTGGTGAAATGACATGTCGCAGTTATGATGGCGGGAATGAATTTTGAAACATTATAGTCCGTAATCTACTTTAATGAAATCTACATAAGGCAGCATATATTCGTCTACAATCCGGTAAGAAAGTGCCCGCATGCCGGCAAACTTTTCAGCGTAGTTTTCCGTAGTCAGCCTGTATGCTTCATTTTGCGCAATCATCTGCTCCGCCATAAAACGGTTGATTTCGGGGGAGAAATGCAGGGTATCCATATAGTTTTCCAAATTAGTGATAATTTCCGTGTCATCCTGAAAATAATATATTTCCACATTTTCATAGGAAAGCAGGGCTTTTGCTGCCTGTTCCATATTGTAAAGATAGGCTTCCAAATCTCCGGTGCGGTACAAATTGTCCCAGAAAAGCATGGAATAGGCAGGGAAGAAAATCTTGAACTGAGTTTCCGGATGATTTTCTGCCTGTGCTCTGATTAAGGAAATATTTCCGTCCAATGCATCTTGGTAGAAATCTTTCTCTTTCATGGGATCTATTTCGGCTTTGCGCATATAGAGCCCCAATGCCATATCCTGATTAAATTCTTTCCATTGGGCCCAGTTGTAAGAATTGTTTTCATCGTAGTCGCCGATAATGGAATTGGCTATCATATAAGGAATCTTTTCCATGAGCACCCCTTTATTAAAAAGGTATTCCACATCATTGAAAATATTTTCATCATATAAATACATGGGGCAGCCGGTCAGTTCAAAGGTGGGAAAAGGATCCGCGGCAAGGGCGGAAGTGTCCATGTTATAAAAAACATATTTTAAATCATGTTTTTCATACGCGGCATCCAGAAAATAACATAAATCGGCCGTGGCTCCGTAGGAACGGATGGCTTTTATGGAATGGCAGCGGAAACCCTCGTCAAACCATCCGTTATTATAATTTTCCGCTACGGAGGAACCTGCGATTACACTGTCATAATCAAAGGTACGCAGGGAGCCGATGCACTGGTATTCTTTGTCGGTCAGCACGGCTTTCAGTCCGAACCAAGGCTTGTGGTAATGGAAAAAAGGATCCGTGAGCATGACAATGGCGACAATGGCAGCCATAAAGACAATGCTTCTGAAAAAGAAGTTTTTTATGAATTTTTGGGCAGCATCCTCATTTTGTATATGGTTTGGAGATAAATTTTCATGGGACATATCAGATCCTTTCTGCTTTTCGGGCATGAACATGTTTGAAAATTCATTCCTGGCATTTGCAGGAAAGCAATTTTCAGACATGTTTTAGAAATTAAAGTAAATAAAAGTGCTTACTTGTGAAAAAGAAATCAGCGACCATAAGAAGATCAGCACAATCAGCCAACAAAACCGGGAATTATAATCGGTTGTTTCCACGATTTCCAAGGCGTTTTTTCTTGTCACAATAAAACCGCTGACGGCAAGCAGCAGTAAAAGCACTGCGATATAGGCAGTGGGCAATATGCCGGGGGCAGCCATGGTGATTATCTGCTTTACTATATAGAATTCGGGGATGTCCATAGTGGCCGCCAATTTATAAATATATCCGGTATTCCGGAAGGAAAACAGGTTTTTGAACATCTGAAAAGCATAGGCCATATTTTCGCTGCGGAAAAAGAAGAGCGAAAGGTTGAAAAAGGAAAAGGTAAAAAACCATCCCAGCCATCGGGGAATTTGCAGCCGGGCCGCTTTTTTTTCTCCGCTGCCTTTTACGCCCATAATTCCCAGATTGTCCCACACTGCCAACAGCCCCTGCATGGTGCCCCATGCCACATATGTCCAGTTAGCCCCGTGCCACAGGCCGCTCAGGGCAAAGATAACCATGGTGTTGATCATGGTTCTGGCTTTTCCCCGTTTGCTGCCTCCCAGCGGGATATATACATAAGTGACGAAAAAACGTGACAGGGTCATATGCCAACGCTGCCACAATTCTTTTACGGAGCAGGCTTTATAAGGTGAATTGAAATTCACAGGCAGCGCGATATTGAACATATAGCCCAGCCCCATTGCCATATCGCTGTAACCGCTGAAGTCAAAATAAATCTGAAAGGTATAGGCGAGGATTACTAAAAGCGTAGAGGGGGAGTCCAGAAAATAGGTCTGGGCAAAGCCGAAATTGGTGGCAAAAGCCAAGGTATCGGCCAGCAAAACTTTTTTCCCCAGTCCCAGTATAAACAAGGAAAGGCCTTTTGCGAAATTCGAAGGGGAAAAAACTCTTTTGGCCGTATCCTTAAACTGAGGAATTATTTCATCATACAAGACAATCGGGCCGGCAATCAGCTGCGGAAAAAAGGTGACAAAAGTAATATAATCCGTAAAGGAGTAATGTTCCGCTTTGCCTGTACAGCGGTCGATCATAAAGGACAGCTGCTGAAAGGTAAAAAAGCTGATGCCCAAGGGCAGCAGAATATGCTTTAGGTGGAAATCGGAACGGAACAGGAGGTTGATGTTCTCAATAAAAAAGTCATAGTATTTGAAATAAAAAAGAATCCCCAGGTTGATGCTGATGCCGGCTGCCAGCCCGATGCGGTGAGTCAGCCTTGTCCGGGAAAATTTCATAATATAACTTAATAAATAGTTGACGAGAATGCTGGCAACAATAATCAACAAGTAATAAGTGTTGAAGTATCCGTAGAACCAAAGTGACATTCCGGAAAGGAATATCTGTGCCAGACGGTATTTTTGTAATCGGTTCAGTGTATACCAGCCTAAAAGCGCGGCAGGCAGAAATAAAAAAATAAATATATAGGAATTAAAGAGCATTTTCGGCAGCCTTTCTTTCGTCGGTGTTTTAGCTTCAAACAGTATAACATAATTTTACTTATAAGCCTAGAGCGTGTTTGAAAATTCATTTCCAGCATCTGCACGCCCCACTTTGCGTGATATTTGCGTCAAATTCAGGTTACATAGCCCGCTATGCGCCCTTCCTTTGACACAAATCTCCCACAAATTGTGACGCACATCTGCCGGAAAGCAATTTTCAAACATGCTCTAGAGCGTGTTTGAAAATTCATTCCCGGCAGATGCATGTCAGAAGATCTTTTAAATAGGAATAGTTATGGGCAGATGTCAATGTTTCTATACGAACTAGGAAGCGCGTGGTTTTACCGTTTGCCATGAATGCTTAAAAAGTGGGATAATGCATCGGAATTGGGAAATAATGATAATGATGTAATAAATCATTGGAAGGGGCTGTTCCGGACATTGTCCGGCCGGAGGCTGCGCCGGCAGGGGGAGTGCGGAAGCGGAATAGGAGGGAATTATGAGAACACGGATCGTGACGATGACATTAATTCTGGCAATGACATTATGGGTATTTGCGGCT
Organism: uncultured Lachnospiraceae bacterium; assembly: GCA_910586275.1. Lineage (GTDB taxonomy): Bacteria > Bacillota > Clostridia > Lachnospirales > Lachnospiraceae > Kineothrix. Next base: position 26,887 of record CAJUIM010000022.1, read on the forward strand.
CCGATGCTGACCGGCTGCGGGGAAGGGGAAATATTTAATTCCAATACAAACAGCGTAGAGAATGTCAGAAGAAGCGGTGAGAAAGGCATTAAAATACAGGAAAATGCAGGCAGCGGCTATATTCTGATGGATATGATCCGGGAAGAGGTAGTGGGGATTTTGGGCGACAATTACTGGCCGGATAAGCTGCTGACAAAGGAGGAATTGGAGACGGAAACGGGCATCGGGGAGAACTTATATGAGGAGTTTCTGGCAGAAAAGCAGAAGGTAGAGACGGATATTGATATGATGATCATTATTAAGGTGAAGCCGGAACATATGGCCGAGGTGGAAATGCTGCTGAACGGGTATAGGGATTCTTTGCTGGTAAAATATCGGGAAAGGCCGCAGGAACTGGGGAAGGCCGTAGCTTCCAGAATTGAAATCATTGATCAGTATATTTGTTTTGTGCAGCTTGGCGCGGATACGACGGCAGCTGCAGAGTCCGGGGATGAGGATGTGCTGAATCAGTGCCAGCAAGAAAACGAAAGGGCGGTGGATATGATAGAACGGACGATTTACGATGCCCTATTGAGTTCGGACTGATGATAAGGTATAATTGATTTATCCGGATTTTGGAGAATAATGCCTCTCGGATAGCACAGACGATAGGAGGAGCGGATATGGCATTTGGCCTTACGGAGAAAATGCAGATAAAGAATGCCATAGAGAAGGTGCTTCATGTACCCGGCAATTATGCAGGAGGTACTTTGGAAATGGCCATGGTATTTGACGGAAATCTTACGGAGGGGTGTGTGAGGCAGACGGGAGCGGAGACTGCGGCACTGCTGAAATCCCACAGCGAAATATTCCGTAATGTGAGACTGAATATCGTAAGCTGGGAAGGGGATGACGAACTGGCACAGGAACTGTCGTCTCTCCCTCTTTTGCTGATGGGAAGAGCCTTGGGCGGATTCCGGCATGCGGAAAATAAAAAGCGGCCGGAATTGCTGGCAGGATACTTAAAGAAATTTTATGCCCGTTCCAAAATGATTATATTGTTTACGGACGGGAATTGCCGGGTGGAAGATGAGGAACTGTTTCAGGAGAATATGCATCCGTTCCTATATAGGAAATTGGTGATACTACAAATATGCAGGGACGGCCAAGGCACGGAACAGAGGTCTGTGAAGGTACATATGGGGATGGAGAAAGGTTGGATGTTATTATGATAGAAGCAGTTGTATTTGACATGGACGGAGTGCTGTTCGATACTGAAAGGATTGGGTGTGAATGTTGGGAAGAGGCCGGCAGGAGGATGAATCTGGGGGACATCAGCGAGGGTGTGAAGGGATGCATGGGGCGCAATAAGAATGATATTACGATTCTTATGTACAGTCTTTACGGCAAAGATTTCCCTTTTGACGAATTTTACGGTCTGACGCATACGCTTATGGAGCAGCAGATTGAGCAGGAGGGCATTCCCTTGAAAGAGGGGGTTCGGGAAATCTTGGATTATCTGAACCGAAAAGGGTATAAGGTGGGGCTGGCTTCTTCCGCGGGAAGAAAGAGCGTGATGAGAAATTTGGAGCAGACAGGGCTGACGCATTATTTTCACCAAATCATTACCGGCGATATGGTGGAACATAGCAAGCCTGCCCCGGATATCTATGCAAAAGCCTGCGAGGCATTGGCAGTGGCACCCGAAAATGCGGTGGCAGTGGAGGATTCATTCAACGGCATATATTCTGCATACCGCGCAGGGATGAAGGCTGTAATGGTGCCGGACATGGTAAAGCCTACGCCGGAAATTGAGGCTATGCTGTACCGCAAATTTACATCTCTGTCCGAGGCACTGGACTATATGAAAAGCAAGGAATTGCAGCAAAATGCTGAGAAATGAAATATCGGAAAAGGAAACGGAGGAAGATATGGCAAAATCAAAAGTGTATTACACAAACATGAAGACATCGTTCCATGAGAATCTCCCGAAGAAGCTGGAACGTCTTATAAGGACGGCGGGAATTGGGGAGATAGACTTCGACAGGAAATATGCGGCGATTAAGATTCATTTCGGAGAGCCGGGCAATCTGGCGTATCTGAGGCCCAACTACGCGGCAGTGGTGGTGAAGGTAATTCAGGAATTAGGAGGCAAGCCGTTCCTTACGGACTGCAATACGCTATATGTGGGCGGCAGGAAGAATGCTTTGGATCATATGGATGCGGCATACCAGAACGGATTCTCCCCCTTTTCTACCGGATGCCATGTAATTATTGCGGATGGCCTGAAAGGGACGGATGAAGCGTTGGTGCCGGTGGAAGGCGGGGAGTATGTAAAGGAAGCCAAAATCGGCAGAGCCATTATGGATGCGGATATATTCATTACGTTAAACCATTTTAAAGGACATGAGGCGACAGGGTTTGGAGGCGCACTGAAAAATATCGGAATGGGATGCGGCTCAAGGGCAGGTAAGATGGAAATGCACAGCGCAGGAAAGCCCTATATCAATCAGCAAAAATGTGTGGGCTGCGGGCGATGCATTCAAATCTGCGCGCATGACGCTCCTTCCATTACGGACAAGAAAGCTTCCATCGATCAGGATAAATGCGTAGGATGCGGACGCTGCATCGGAGTGTGCCCGATGGATGCAGTATTGCCGGCGGGGGATGAGTCCAATGATATCCTAAACAGGAAAATTGCGGAATACAGTAAAGCCGTATTGTCAGGGAGGCCCCATTTCCATATCAGCCTTGTTGTGGATGTGACGCCTAATTGTGACTGCCATGCAGAAAACGATATACCTATCGTGCCGGATGTGGGCATGTTCGCTTCTTTTGATCCGGTAGCTTTGGACGTGGCCTGTGCGGATGCCGTAAATAGACAGCCGGTTATGGCCGGCAGCCAGCTTGACCATATGCCTCATGTACATAATGACCATTTTATCGATTCCGCGCCGCAGACGAATTGGAAATCTTCCATTGAACACGCGGTAAAAATCGGGATAGGGAATGCAGAGTACGAACTGATCGAGATATAACGCCGCGTGTTCTTCGCGGATGTGATTGACAAGAACCGTCATAGTCAGATGTTCCGCCCCTTGTGCCGGGAGGGAGCCTTGGCTATGACGGTTCTTTGCTGATTACCGTGAGCAACATATGGTGTTTTCCAATAAATCCGTGATGGTGCGGACGGAATTAAGCTGATTGCTCCGTGCCATGGTTTCCGCATAGGTCTGCCTTGTAAAATAGAGTTCATGCACTTTTTCCAACAGTAAATTTTCCGTCAGGTAATCCTCGTCAATGACAAGGCTGAAGCCTTGTGATTCGAAGGATTTGGCGTTTAAAATCTGATCGCCTCTGCTGCTGTGGGCAGAGAGAGGAATGAGCAGATTAGGTTTTTTCAAGGCGAGCAGTTCACAGATGGAATTTGCGCCTGCCCTGGAAATAACTACGTCTGCCATGGCAAAAATGTCTTTTAACTCGGTTTTTACATATTCAAACTGCTTATAGCCTTGTATATTGAGCATTAAGTTATCCACTTTATCCTTGCCGCATATATGGACGACCTGAAAATCTTCCAGCAGCTTCGGCAGAGCTTCCCTTACCGCCTTGTTTATGGCCTCCGCCCCTAAACTTCCGCCGATGACCATGACTACGGGTTTATTGGAGGTAAATTTGCATAAATCATAGGCTGCTATTTTATTGCCTTTTGCCAGTTCCTCACGGATTGGGGAGCCGGTCAGAACCGCTTTCCCTTCAGGGAGCATGGGGATGGTTTCCGGAAAGTTGCAGCATATCTTTTCGGCAACGGGAATGCATAGCTTGTTGGCAAGGCCGGGGGTCATATCCGATTCATGGATAATGCAGGGTACTTCTAAGGAAGCAGCGGCACGCACTACGGGTACGCTGACGAAGCCTCCTTTGGAAAATACAATGTCAGGGCCTATTTTTTTCAAATATTTTCTGGCTTCCATAAATCCTTTCATCACCCGAAACGGATCGGAGAAATTCTTGGGATCAAAATAACGGCGGAATTTACCGGTTGCGATTCCGTAGTAGGGGATGTCAAAGTCCGCAATCAGCTTTCTCTCTATGCCTTCATAGGATCCGATATAGTATATCTCATAACCTAACTCCCGCAGCCTTGGTATCAATGCAATATTCGGAGTTACATGGCCGGCTGTCCCGCCGCCGGTGAGAACTATTTTTTTTGCCATCTGTAGGACACCTCCAGACTGATTCTATTATAATATGATTCTCTGTTCTTCTGTATTTATGCAGGAATAGTTTCGGTGCGGGTACAGCTTTAAATCATGCTTTCCAGTGCCTGTGCAAGCTGGTCGGGGCAGGAGGTGTTCTTGAAGCCGCAGCGGATGCCTTTCAGCCTGTTTATGGCATCTTCCGCTTTCATGCCTTCGATCAGGCGGGATATGCCCTGCAGGTTGCCGTTGCACCCGCCGGTGAATGCAACGGATTTTACGATTCCGTCTTCCAGTTCAATGTTTATGGATGTGGAGCAGACTCCTTTTGGTTGATATTGCATATGAATAATCCTTCCTTTTCTGTTTTATTATAAATAATGCCAAATCACTGGAATGATTATAACAGAAAGAATAAACTTTTTCCAGTAGTATTCCTTAATCTGTCGAAATTTGCAAATGGATTACAGGGGCAGACATATTGAGATATAGGAAGCTTTTGTTTTATAATATTGGAAGCAGGGACAATCGTTTTCATATAGGGTGTATGAAAATATCCGCGGCTGATAAAGGAAAGAACGGAAATAAATTTGTGCCTTGCCTGAAACTATGGGGGTGCAGAAACGGAGGGTAGGTATGTTGACAGTTTTCCTGGAACACAGGATCCTTAGTATAGTATTTCTGATGCTCTTATTATTAAGCATAATATGCCAGAGCATTATAGGCGTGATATTTAAAAGGATGATTAGGGAGTCGGACAATATGGCCACCACATCCAATAAGCGTCTGAAGCAATGCAAGCTAAAATTTATGAATTGTTTCCAGCTAAACGGGAGTGTGGCAAATGTTTCGGTTTTTGTGGACAAGTTCCTTGCCAAACTGACTTTCGGCGGGATATCTTTGACGGGTTTACAGCATTTATCAGGCCAGTTGGTGCTGCTGTCTGTGGCGGCGGCGGGGATCGGGGCCTGCCGGGAGATTATACAGGGCGGCACCCTTGGGAACGTGCTTCCGTTTTACATAGCAAGTTTCCTGGGGCTGTATATTTACTTTTCCGTGTCGGGGATGGTGGATGTGCAGGGAAAAAGGGAACGGCTGAAAGTCAGCTTGGTGGATTATCTGGAGAATCATATGTCAAATAAGCTGCGGCAGTCTGCCATTGATTGGGAAGGGCTGACCGGCGAACAGATTATCATGATAAAGGAACGGCTGGAGCAGGAGAGAAGAGGAAAGCCGGAGACGCAGGCGCAGCAGGGGGGGAACGCTGCTGCGGCAGCGGCAGAAGGGATGCAGGAACTGGAATCGGACCGGGAGGAGGAAGAGGAAGGAAAGGGGTGGACATTGCTTTCACGGCAGGAGGAACAGGAATTGGAAGAACTGCTTAGGGAATTTTTTATCTGAGGGAGGCAGCGGGCAGAAAACCCCCAATTGATTTCCGTGCCATGTATAATATATATCTTGAAAAAGGGATGCGATTTTGATAAACTGAAAACAGATACTTAATACATTTTATGGGAAATTTTCCAGAAATAATTTTATTACCCCGGCAGGGTGCCGGGAGGGCAAAGGAGCGAGACAGATGAGCAGTAAAGTCACATTTGACTATTCCAAGGCTTCTTCTTTTATCAGTGAACATGAAGTGGAAAATATGAAGAAGCTGACATTGGATGCAAAGGAAGTATTGGTTTCCAAGACAGGGGCAGGAAATGATTTCTTGGGATGGATTGATTTGCCGGTGAATTATGATAAGGACGAGTTCGCCAGGATTAAGAAAGCAGCTACCAAGATTCAGGGTGATTCAGAGGTACTTCTTGTCATCGGCATCGGAGGTTCTTATCTTGGAGCAAGGGCGGCCGTGGAATTCCTGAGGCATAGTTTTTATAATATGGTAGATAAGTCCATAAGGAAGACTCCGGAAATTTATTTTGTGGGCAATTCCATCAGTTCTACTTATATTAAGCATCTTATGGAAGTCATTGGGGAAAGAGATTTCTCTATCAACATGATCAGTAAGTCAGGAACGACTACGGAGCCGGCCATTGCTTTCCGGGTATTTAAGGATATGATGGAAAAGAAATACGGGAAAGAAGAAGCGGCTAAGAGGATTTATGCGACTACGGATAAGGCCAAGGGTTCTCTTAAGAATCTGGCTACAGAGGAAGGATATGAGACTTTTGTTGTGCCTGATGATGTGGGCGGGCGTTTCTCCGTCTTGACGGCTGTGGGGCTGCTTCCCATTGCAGTGAGCGGAGCGGATATAGATAAACTGATGGAAGGTGCCCAGAGCGGAAGAAAACGTGCATTAGAAGCTGCTTTTGAGGAGAATGACGCATTGAAGTATGCTGCACTGCGTAATATTCTGCTGCGGAAGGGCAAGACAGTGGAAATTCTTGCCAACTATGAGCCGAGCGTGCATTTTGTATCGGAATGGTGGAAACAGCTTTATGGAGAGAGCGAGGGGAAAGACCAGAGGGGTATCTTCCCGGCAAGCGTTGATCTTACCACGGATCTCCATTCCATGGGGCAGTTTATTCAGGATGGCGCAAGAATTATGTTTGAGACGGTAATTGATGTCGAGACGAGCAGGGAAGAGATTGTCCTCGGCACGGAGCCGGTAGATTTGGACGGCCTGAATTATTTGGCGGGTAAAACCGTGGATTTCGTGAATAAAAGTGCCATGAACGGTACGATTCTGGCGCATACGGACGGAAATGTGCCGAACTTTATGGTTCATATTCCGGAAGTGAATGAGTTCTATCTGGGTGAATTATTCTATTTCTTTGAGTTTGCCTGCGGTGTCAGCGGATATCTGCTTGGCGTGAATCCGTTTA
>CAJUIM010000023.1 GCA_910586275.1 uncultured Lachnospiraceae bacterium
TGAGTTTATTTAATGATGAGCAGATAATGAAAACATATTGGAAAGATATGGAAAACTCTCTTGCTCATAAGAAAGACAGAGAAACAGCCGAAAGGTTGATAAAAATGGGAAAGTTGTCGCTGGAAGAAATTGGTTTATGTGTGCCAACTTTATCATTTGATGAGTTAAAGGAACTTGAAGCCGAGGTTATGCAGTTAACATAATCGAAAAAACAATATAATATCAAAATAACACATATCTGCGGATACGTTGGTAAAGACGCATGGAACAGTAAATTGTAAACCATGCGTCTTTTTTTACGCGTGCTTGCACGCATTGCCCAGCAAGGAGGAACATGAGCGACAACATTCAGACCAACAGCCTACACCAACACACAGCCTCCGCATGGGCGGCTCTGTCGGTATGGCGGCTTATGCATGGCACTGTTTTCTGCCTGTCCGGCGGCAGGGGACTACGGTTTTCCGGTTCCTCCGGAAAAAATGGAGGCATTTCTTACTGCTTTTTTCGACAGACCTGATGCCGTTTCAGGCGGCGTTGTCTGACCGAAGGGAGTTCAGCCGCCGTGGCAGCAGGCCTGCCGAAAAAAACAGTTAGAAATCCCCATTTTTAACGGCGGAACCGGAAAACCGCAGCCCCCTGCCGCCGGACAGGCAGAAAACAGCGCCATGCATAAGCCGCCATACCGACAGAGCCGCCCATACGGAAGCGTCCGCCCCAACTACAAAACCGATTCCACAGCCACAACCTCCCCTTGGGCAATCCCATTTTCATTAAAAGCATCCACCCTCACATAATACTGCCCCACTCCGGCCATCAAAGCCCGCACTTCCAATTCCGTCCGTGCAAAAACCCGATAACTATGGTACAGCTTCTCCGGCGCATGCCCCCAAAGCACTTCATAGCCCACGGCATTCCCCTGCCAGCTTATCTGCATAGTCATCCCGTCCGTCCTGACCGCTTTTACCTCCGCAGCCTGAACGGGCACATCCCCGCAGCCTTTCCCGAATACCCGCAGCCCGCTTATGCAGGCAGGCGCATCGTATGCCGTACCGGTTACGGTCAGACGGACATACCTTGCGCAGACCCCTTCCGGCTTCACTGTCAGATCATGGGTAAGATCCGAACCGGCTCCGCGCTTATCCTCCAAGACAAACCATTCCTCCCCGTCCGCACTTCCCTCCAGCAGCCAGCCGGTTGTAAAGGTCCGTTCTTCGATATACCGCCCGCGCCCCTGTTCTCCTACCAACGCTGCGCCTTGAGGCAGCTGTTCCACCAAGCCCATGTCATCGGCAAAATTAACCTGCACTGCATGGACGGTACAGCACTGCCCCAAATCCATCTGCAGCCAAGGCATCTTATCGTCTGCCGCTGCTTTCCACCAAGTCTGTATGTCCTCATCCGCCGCATTGGAAGCGGCTTTCTCCTGACTGCTGGCAGTCACTTTCTTCCCAAAGCTTAAAAGCATCCATTCGGGAGCCGCCCAAGGATCTTCCTTCTCTCCGGTAACCGCCTGCGGCCAATCCCCGTACCGTTGGTTGCAGAACAATTCCCCGTCTTTGTCAAAACCCGCCGGCCATATGCCCACACGCCGCTCAAACTCATGGCTGACGGATATGCGCATGGTACTTGTATGCCACCAATTCCCCGCCCTGTCTTCCATGGTGGAGCCATGCCCGGCTCCCGGACAGAACCCGCCCGGAGAATACGAATAAGGGTTGCTTTCACTGATGCGGAACGGCCCTAACGGACTATCCCCCACATAGACACCGTCATTATATACATTATATTGTGCCCCGGGAGCGGCATACTGCAGATAGTACTTTCCCTCATGCTTTGTCATCCACGCACCTTCTATATAGGGATTATCGGACAAAGCTGCCTGCAGCAGCGGGCGGTAATCCTCCGGCGTGGCTTCTATGGCGGGCGTCACATCCGTCACGTCTTCCGGACGGCAGCCTAAGCTTTTCGCCATCTGCTCTTTTAATATTTGTATAATATGGCTCCCTTCCGGATCATAATGATGGTCTTCCCCTGTCCTTTCATAACCATGCTCCTGCTTATGATTCCCAATCAGTACCACAGGCTGGCCAATCCGCTCCATCGTGTCCGGATTCAGTTCCACCCCCCAGATAGGAGTCATATTGCTGCATCCCCAGTAAAAATACATCCTTCCGTCCTCGTCCGCAAACAGATTGGGATCCCAGAAGTCAAATGTGCCGGGAATCCGTTCGAAGCTGCCCCCTTCCGGATCTTTGGTACGATAGAAGTCACAGACTTCCCCTCTCCGGCTGGCACAGAAATAAAGCCATTCCCCTACCACACGCACATCAGGCGCATAGTCATAAACCGGAAGCCCTTCCAACGGATACCACTTCCAGTTCACCAAATCCGTACTGACAAAAAATCCTCGGGTCATGCTTGGAAAAAGATAATATCTGTCCTTAAACAATACCATGGAGGGATCGGCCGCTTCCCTGTTTAAACTAAAGCCACTCCCTTTCTGGTTGAACTGATATTGATAAGTCACATTTATGGGATTGCAGAAATACTGTTTCTTATTCATCAAAACACCTCCTGAAATGCTTTTTTCCGTTTTTCATCTGTCATATGTTTTCGCGTAATTTCCTAACACGGACAAACTTGGCTTTGGGTTTCTCTTTTGACTTGTACGGTCAACCCCTATCAGCCCAAACCGCATGGAATATCCTTTCTGCCATTCAAAATTATCCATCAGACTCCAATACATATATCCTTTTACCGGGATACCGTCTGCAATGCAGCTTTTTACTCCCTCTAATGCGGCTTCTATAAAAGCTACGCGGCGGGAATCGTCATCGGTGGCAATACCGTTTTCCGTCACCAGCAGCGTACCCTTGAAATCCTGTGCCACTTTACGGATAACATGGCCCAGAGCCTCCGGATAGAATTCATAGTCCATCTGAGTCAATTCTGCCCCTTCCGGCACAGGCAGGCTCCCGGAAGCATCCATACGGGTACGGGTATAATTCTGCACTCCCAGAAAATCATCCCCCTCTATGGCAGGCAGATAATGGGTAAACTCTTCCTCCCATTCCTTTGCCGCATTCCCTTCCCCGCCCGGAAGCGCTTGTATGTCATGCAGGCTTAACGTCAGACCCACCTGAATGTGCGGGGCTATCTCCCGGATCACCGCCCGGGCCGCTTTATGCGCCTCCGCCACAAGTTCATCTCCGTGAGGAGTGCGCGGACTGGTGAAACATTCCGCCTTTGCCACGCCGAAAATTTCCATGCGTTCCCGCTCCGCAGCCTGCTGATTTGCCATCATCTTTTCCAGATTCAGCCCCATCTGCACCGTCCCGTCTGTCTTACCGGACTGCATCTTAGCCTTCATCTGCTGCATATACCGTTTGGCAATGGCCGCTACCTGCACTCCCATATTGGCTTCGTTGATGGTGCAGACATAGTTCAGTTCCTTTCCCAGCCCTTCGATCACATAACGGACATAGCGGGCAAAACAGCCGGGGGTATCCTCAGATTCCCATCCCCCTTTGGAAATCAGCCATTTGGGACTGGTAAAATGAAGCAAAGTCACAATAGGCTCTATGCCGTTCTCCCTGCATGCACGGATAACATCCCTATAGTGTTCCAGTTCCGTTTCCTCGAATTTACCTTCCTCCGGCTCTATCCTTGCCCATTCTATGGAAAAACGGTAGGCATTCAGCCCTGCGCCGGCCATCAGGCGGATATCTTCTTCATAACGGTTATAGTGATCGACCGCATCCCCGCTTGGCTCCAGAAAGTCTGTATGTACCATTTGCTCCTGCGCCCAATAATCACTGTGAATATTGTTGCCTTCTACCTGATGGGCCGCGGTAGCCGCACCGATAAAAAAATTTTTTTCAAACTCCATGAGATACCTCCTTGTCTTTGTTTCAACGTAAATTCCTTCCCGCAGAAATGTGCTTCCTAGAACGTGTTTGAAAAAACAATTTTAATATATCCTTTCCTATTATCTCATAAATCCTTCCTATGGGATGCATAAAAATTGCAGAATATGTTTAAAAATTGATGCAGGAGAAAGGGCAAAAGGTGGCTTAATTTTTGACAGAATCACGAATTTTTTATTTCCGGTCATCATGCGGCGGCGTATAATAGAAAACATCATAAGCAGAAGCAAATCGTATTCTTCCGCAGTGCGGAACGGAAAAGGAGTGAAACAGCATGCCGATAAAAGCAGTACAGCAGTTTATGTTAGGAACGGCAATGAACAACGAGACACAAGCCGTCAATACAATGAAAAAAATGAAAGCCGCAGGCTACGATGGCATTGAATTATGCGGTTTTATGATACATCCCAGCGGCTTTATGGTGAAACTTATGACAAAAGCCGCCGGAATGCCCGTGGGAAACGGGGGGAAGCTGGACTGGTTGCGGCTAGTATCGGAAAGCGGGCTGAAAGTCGTATCTATCCATCAGGATCTTGGCAGCATAGAACGAGATCCTGCCGCCATGGCAAAAGAGGCAAAGGAATTCGGCACGGACAAAATCGTGGTTACCGGCATGTACCGCTTCCCCTACGGAGACGTCAAAGAAATAAAGAAACTGGCCAAACGGCTCTGCAAAGCAGGAGCCTCCCTGAAAGCAGAAGGAATCCGTCTGCTTTACCACAACCATAACTGCGAATTCCTGCAAGTCGCCCCGGGAAAGAAAGGCTATCATATCTTAATGGACGAAACCGATCCGGAAACGGTAAACTTTGAATTTGACAGCTATTGGTGTGCCGAATGCGGAGAAAACCCACTGGCCGTTATGGATGCCCTTGGCTCCCGGATGAAACTCTGGCATATCAATGACCGCGGGACACGGCAGACAGGGCCGTGCATGACCCCCATATTAAAAAGCGACAGCATGGAACTGGGAACCGGCACGATGCCGTTAACTGCCCTGGCCGAGAAAGCCAAAGCAGCCGGCATAGAAGCCGTTATCTTGGAAAGCCACCGCAACTGGGCAGATAAAAGCCCGGTAAAAAGCTTTGAAATCAGCGCGGATTTCTTAAATACCCATTTTTAACGAATCCCTTGCCCAACTGTGCCGGCCGTTGCGATACGTTCCGCCGAGATGCCGGAGCAGCCAAAAAACCGGAAATTGATTTCCGAAATCTATCTGCAATATGGATTGAGAAAACCTCCCCGATACCGTATAATAAAGTGTCAGGGAGGTTTTAGAACGTGTTTTTAAAGTTGCTTTCTATTTCTGATTGAGCCGCTAAGCGCAGCATGGAGATTTTTATGAAGAAAAAAATACTAATTATCGAAGATGATGTTGTGATACAGACACAGCTGAAAACCCTTTTGTCCGGAAACGGATATGACGTTTTTGCAGTGACTGATTTTTCCCGGACGATCCGACAGCTTAAGGAGTTTTCACCGCATTTAGTCCTTTTGGATATAAAGCTGCCGGGAGACGGCGGATTTGAGTTATGTTCGCAAATCCGGACTTTCTCAAATATGCCTATTATATTCGTAACAAGCAGCAATACAGATATGGATGAACTAAACAGCATTATGCTTGGTGGGGATGCGTTTATTACCAAGCCCTACAACACTGCAATTCTGCTTGCCAAAATTGCCTCACTGCTAAAACGTGCCTATGTTTCCGAACAGCCAGAGATTCTTACATGGAACGGAACTTCCCTTCATCCGGAAAGCAGTTTCATAGAATACAACGGAAAAAGGGCGGAATTAACAAAAAATGAACTGAAAATCCTCTGTTATCTTTTCAGAAACGCCGGTAAGATCTGCCCCCGAAACGATATCGTGGATTTTCTCTGGGATAATCGGTTATATATTGACGATAACGCCTTAAGCGTAAACATTACCCGCATCCGCGGCAAACTGACAGCCATCGGACTGACAGACTTTATTAAGACAAAGCACAGACAAGGATACACATTATGAGCGGAAAGCAATATCTTAAAAATACAATACCTGTTATTTTCATCAATCTTTTCGGCATGTGGGCACTTGCCCTGTTTCTGATTGCAGGCGGCAATCCCATTCAGACAATTTTATTTATTTCAGCCGTCTGGCTGATTGTTCTGAGTTCGTATATAGCAGCCGCCTACTGCATGCGGAAAAAATACATGGACAAGCTTCTGCATATGACAGAACAGTTAGAGGAACGGTATTTAATACCGGAAATTATGCTTTTGCCGGAGCAGGCAGGCGACCGGGTATTTTATCGGATTTTAAAGATGGCAGAAAAATCTATGCTGGAAAAAATAGGGCAAATACAAAATGAACGGAAAGAATATAAAGAATACATTGAGCAATGGATACATGAAGTGAAAACACCGATTACTGCAATCAAACTGCTCTGTGAAAACAACCGTTCCTCCTTTACCGGAGACCTTTTGGCAGAATTAGAAAATATCAATCAGTATACGGAACAAGCGCTTTACTATGCCCGGAGCGAACATACGGAAAAAGACTATTCCGTCCGTGAAACAGAATTAAGCGATATTGTGCATACTGCAATTGCCGACAATAAATATCTTTTGCGGCAAAGCAACATGACCATTGCCATAGAGGATTTGGACGCCAATGTCTATACGGACGATAAATGGGTACGCTATATCTTAAACCAAATAATCCGCAATGCCGTAAAATATTGTACAGAGAAGCCGGTTCTGCACTTCTCCGCGGCAAAGACAAATAACAATGTTATTTTGTCGGTCAGAGATAACGGAATAGGCATACCTCCCGATGATTTATCCCGTATTTTTGAAAAAGGCTTTACGGGGCAAAACGGGCGGATCGGAAAAAACTCAACGGGCATCGGATTGTATCTCTGCAAACGGCTTTGTGATAAGCTGGGAATCGGACTGACCGCCCATTCAGGAAAGAAAGGGACAACCATTTCCCTCTCCTTTCAAATCAACGACTTTATTGCCGGAGTGCAGGGCTGATATGCCCTGCACTTCTTAAGGCTTGTCAGAAAATACCGTTCACCTACACAGATTATTTGCACACAGTTCCTTACATTTCTGTAAGAACTGCGTAAGAAAACTTAATACAAAAACCAGGCCATTAATTTACAATAAAAGCAGGACAAATAAAAGGAGGCCTATTACATGAATCCCATATTAAAGTTAGAACATATCCAAAAATACTATGGAAATAAGGGGAATATTACCAAAGCCATTAAGGATATCAGTTTTTCTGTTCAAACCGGAGAATTTCTTGGCATTATGGGGGCATCCGGTTCCGGAAAGACAACGCTGCTCAATTGTATTTCTACCATCGATACGGTAAGTGCCGGCCATATTTTCTTAGGGGGCACTGACATCACAGAAATAAAGCCAAATGCCCTTGCCCGGTTCCGCAGGGAAAATTTAGGTTTTGTATTTCAGGACTTCCATTTATTGGATACGCTGACGATTTCGGAAAACATTGCGCTGGCACTGGCAATCAATAAAACGCCCGCCCGAAATGTGGAACCCCTTATTTCCGATATGGCAGCAAAATTAAATATCAGCGATATTCTGAACAAATATCCCTATCAAGTATCGGGAGGCCAAAAGCAGCGTTGTGCCTGCGCCAGAGCCATTATCAATAACCCCAAGCTGCTTTTGGCAGACGAACCGACAGGCGCACTGGACAGCCACTCTTCACAGATGCTTTTATCTACCATTCAAAGCATCCATGACCGGCTTGGCGCAACGATTCTCATGGTAACCCACGATGCTTTTACAGCCAGTTATGCCAACCGCATTCTCTTTCTGAAAGACGGGGAAATCTTTACGGAATTATGCAAAGGAAATGACAGCAGAACTGCATTTTTCAATAAAATCCTGAATGTTCTTACCATAATCGGAGGAGGACAAAGCCATGTATGCTAAACTTATTTTCAGAAATGCCAAAAGATCCGTGAAAGACTACTTAATCTACATCGTGACTATGACAATCTGTGTCACCTTATTCTACTCCTTCCTATCTATTTCCAGCAAATATTATAACCCGGATATAGGAAGCGCATACGATTTCCATTCATTAAGCGACGGGCTGAAAACAGCAGTCTGCATGATAACACTGCTTTTGCTGTTTTTAATTCAGTTTGTCAATAACTACATGCTCCGGCACAAAAAGAAAGAGTTTGCCGTACAGTCCGTCATGGGAATGGAGCAAAAGACGATCGGCAGAATTTTCTTTGCGGAAACGGCAATGATGGGAATCTGTTCTATTATTATGGGAATTTTCCTAGGTACACTATGTTCCCAAATCATTACGGCAATGCTCCTCACCACCTATGAAAAAAGCTACGAATTATCATGGACATTGTTTCCGGATACCGTTCTGCTGACTGTCTGTTTCTTTATGCTGAGTTTTCTTCTGGTCGGAATATGGAATATCCATACCATTCAGAAGACAAAAGTGATCGATATGCTTTCCGCAGATAAAAAAAATGACCCCGCACTGAAAAAAAGCCGATGGATTTTTGCTATAGTGATACTTTTTGAGGCATTTTCCGTATGGATGCTGATTACAGGGGCAGAGAAAGCCTTTTTTTACTATGACAGCCGCTTTGCTTTTCCTGTCCGGATGATGTTTTTTGGGAATATTGCCTGTCCGGCCGTTACCCTCCTTTGGTCTTTTTTCTGGCTGGTACGTTCCTGCCGCAGGGCAAGAACGGCCGGGAAAAACCGCCGCATTCATATGCTGCTCAACGGATTATTGGCATGCTCTGCCCTAAACATTTTCGCGGTGGCAAGCGTTCCCCCATGCACAAGCAAATATTATCTGGCATGGGGCGCAGGCACCATCCGCCAATATTTGATATTTCTTCTTGTTCACCTGCTTTTCTTTATCTGCGCGTTAACCTATCTGTTAAGCAGCTTCATTGCCGCATGGAAAGAAAAGACACCAGAGCATAGATACAAAGGAGAAAATCTGTTCTTATTCGGCCAGATCATATCCCGGCTGAACACCACCAATAAAACAATGACAATTATTTGCATTACTTTAACTCTTGCCATTTTCATGTTTGTTGCCGCGCCTGTTTTGACCGGTTGGTCCTCCGGTTACCTTGACGCACGTTCTATGTATGATATACAGATTTTTTCAAAATACAATAATGTATATGAGGAAAAAGATTTACCCCACGATAATTACCAGATTGTAACAGATTTCTTGTCGGAACACCATATGGAAACCTCTTATGACTGTACCTTTTATCTATATCTGCCTAATAAAGATGATTTTCACAATCGTGGAAAATATACATTTCCCGTTGCGGCGATTTCTTTGAATGATTACAACACCATACGGGAAATGCTGGGATATGAGCCGATTTCTCTGGCAGAGCATGAATTTGCAACACAGTGGAAGGTGATTGCGGCAAAAGAAGAGGCGGAGAGTTTCCTTACAGAACACACCGTCATTATGACAGACGCAGGGGCATTGACTCTCTCCCAACATCCTTATTATAAGGAAGCAATGGGAGAAACATTTTACAATTCCTATACCGATGTCCTTTATATATTCCCGGATAATGTCTGTCGGAAATTGCTGCCGGTTATGCAAAACCGCTATATTATGACAACGGAAAAAATCACTTATGGCAATGCCGCCGAACTGGAAAAACTCTTTACGGCAGAATATCCTGAACAGGCAGAAACAGGCACCGCATACGGAGTGCGTTTCCGCACGCTGCAAATTAACGACACAAAAGCAAACAATTTTGTCCTGCAGGCTGCCATGCTTTACGGAGCCGTCGTACTGATGGTCATTTGTCTTACAGTGCTTTCCCTACAGCAGCTTTCCGATGCCGGGCAATATAAATACCGATTTTCCGTACTGCGGAATTTAGGCGTAGAAGAACAGCGAATAAGAAAGCTTATGCTAAAACAGCTAAGCATCTGGTTCGGAGTCCCGACCGCAATGGCAGCCGCAGCAGCATCTATTGTAACCGCGTATTTTATACAGACCATATCTGCAGAAGTTTCGGCGTATATCGGATTTACTGCATTGCTGCTGCAGATCGGAACAACGGCAGGCATCCTGACCGTACTGTTAATTTGCTATTTCTTAAGTACATGGATACTTTTCAGACATTCTGTGGGCAAGGAATCCGGTGCGCACACAGATGCCTGAATTTTTCAGACACGCTCCAAAAAAATATGTTTACTTTTTATATTCAGATAATGATTTGTTTATCATTTATTTATGCGTTTGCCGTAAGGAAGCCGCGCAAGTCTTGCAAAATACATAGAATAGGTTATAATGATTCTAAGCACACTCATAAGGGTCTTTGTCATCTATGCATCAAACAGCCGGATGAGAGATATCGCCAACAAAGCAGGGCATATGCCCTATATGGGGAGATACTTTCATCGTGTGGGTGTATCATTTTATGGAATAAGGAGGTGATAAATAATGAAGAAGGGATTACTCGTAGGTCTTACCTGTCTTACGGTATTAGCTTTCCCTGTTCCGGCATCTGCAGCAGGATATGTCTGCCCTGTCAGCGGATGTGGGGCAGGCCAGTGCTTTACGGAAGGGTATTGCGGTGAAACCTGCTTTACCGATGCAAACGGCGACGGCATCTGCGATAACCACTGCTATGCCGATGCAGACGGAAACGGCATCTGCGACTATTTCACGGACGGAAACGAAGACGGCATCTGCGACCACTGCCATAACCACGGAAGAACCGTGACCACCAACTACGGAAGAGGGCATGGATGTCACGGCGGCGGCAGGCATCATAGAAGACATTGCTAGAGCGTGTCTGAAAATTGCTTTCCGGCAGATGTGCGTCACAATTTGTGAACACGTTCCAGACTTAGAAAACTACCTCCTGTGGATTACCGCAGGAGGCAGTTTTCCGGCAGAAGCCTTGTCGTATGCGGCAGGCTCGTGCATCAGAAGAAGCCCAGCAGCTTCCCGCCCCAATATATCACCCCCAGTGCCCAGCTGGTAAAGATTCCATAGAGAATCACCGGCCCGGCAATAGTGAATATCTTACATCCTACGCCAAATACCTGACCTTCCTTTTTAAACTCTATGGCAGGTGCCGCCACGCTGTTGGCAAATCCCGTAATCGGCACCAACGCACCTGCGCCGCCGAATTTCACGATTGTAGGATAAATATTCAGTCCCGTTAAAAGGATGCTGCACAGAATCAACAGCAGGGAACACCATCCGCCTGCCGTCTCTTTATCCAGCTGCAGCGTATCCGTGCAGTATTTTAGGATAGCCTGTCCTATCGTGCATATAATGCCGCCCACCAAAAATGCCTTTGCCATCTGCAGCCACAAATTATGGGTAGGCGTAACTTCCTTTACATATTCCTGATATTCCTGCTTCGTTTGTTCATCCATAATATGTCCCTCTTGCTTTCTGAATCTTCTGCCAATAGTATCCGCTCTCTGCAGGAAATTATACACTATCATCCATGAATCCCGGAGCATGCATAAAATGCCCCAACAGATCTTTCCCTTATACCCCGCCGTGCAGATACACCGCTTTTATAAAATAAAGAAAGCTTCCGGCCGCCTTTCCCAACGCAATGGACAGCACCACGATGCCAAGTCCATGCCGGAACCCGATGCGCCGTGCAAAAATAGGAATGGTATCCAGCATTTCCGCAATGGCAAGAGCCAAACAGCCAACGAAAATACCGGCAAACAATCCGAAAATCATTATCACCGCCGTGCCGATTCCTTCCCAGACCACATCCGTAGCAGATCCCAAAAGCCGGCTGTCCCTGACAAATTCACCGATTCTCCCATACCTGTCAAACACACTGAAAAAAGTCCCGGCAATCACGCCGCACACTACTGCCTCTTCAAACAGAAACACCTTTCTGCTCACATGCAGTTTGCCGGCAAACCGCGGAATCAGCCCTACGGAAATCAGCACGGTAAACACGCCTCCCGCCGCAAACACGCCAAAGCTGGTTCCGACCACCGCCAGAAAAATCTGCTTAAGATACATCAATGGTCTTCCCCTCCCTATCTGCCGTCTCTATCAGCGCATCATTTACATCTTTTTCATATACACGCATTTCCACCTCTATCGGCGTAGGATCTTTCGTAATCCTTCTTCCGCCGATATGGTTAAAAAATACCGTGATGCCCACTGCCAGCCCAATAGAATAAGTAAATTCCAAAACAGAATAACCGGGAGCCTGCTGTCCCGTCACCAGTTCATATACCTTTTCAAATACTTGGTTGATGCCCACGTCATTATGGAAAGCCATAATGGTAAACGCCGTCCCGAAGAAACTAATGCAGACTACAAAAATTACTTTAAGAACCTGAACCGGCCCCTTATGCTTATCTACCTTCACCAGTTCCACCAACACATCCGTTTCCCCCAGATTCTGCACATCTACCTCCGGACATTGCCGGGTAATCAGTTCTATCAGCTTCATTATGCTGAATACCTGTCTTTTCTGCTCCTCTTTCCCGAACCGGTGAATCCTGATAGCCTTTACTTTTGCCGTTACATGTGGGTTCTTGCAATATATTTTCGCCACATCCTTAAGAAATACCTCTTCTTCCGTGACCTCCACATTCCGTTCCGCTTTTAAATATAAAGTCTCCTGTGCCATAAAAAATACCTTCCTGTCTCCGCATTCCTTTCCCATTTATTATTGCTAAGAAGCTTTTTTTTATGCACAGCCTTTCCGTTCTTTAGAACTTGATTGAAAAATCGCCCTGTTTACTGAATTTATCGGTTTATAAATATATTTCTCAAAAAACAGACAGACGGCACCGATCACTGTCCGTCACTCTATAATGCTGTACTCCATATATTCATAATGCAGCTTCGTCCCTTCCGCAATACAGTCCGGCAATAATGCCCGCGCCACCAATTTGGGTTCGCCGCTTTCCGCATCCGTCCTCTTTAAATTGGCATAATCCCCGTCAATGCTCACTACAACATAATCAAATGTATTCATATTTTTTCCTCTCCCTTCTGAATTCTGTCCGAGACACCACCCTTGCATCACTCTCTTATCATACTAAATTTAATGCCTATAAGCAAGTGCCGGCCATCCCAAGGAAATCAATTTTCGGTTTTATGCCTTCGCCGGCGTTTCCGTTCAAAGGATAGCCGACACAGAAACTGATATGTCCGCAGAAACGCAGAAATTAATGGGCAGACAGCGGCTTTCCGCACATGCTACAGCTTTTCCCGCATTCTTACCAATATCTTCTTCTCCATCCTGCTCACCTGTACCTGACTGACTCCCAGCTTCTTTGCCACCTCCACCTGCGTCTTATTCTGAAAATACCGCAGCATAATCAGATTCCTCTCTTCTTCTTCCAACCCGTCCAGCAGCTGCTGGAGCAGCATATGATTCAGCAGCGTTTCGTTTTCGTCCTTTTTTTCCGGCAGCCTGTCCACCAGATAGATTTCATTTCCGTCAGACTGGTAAACCGACTTATATATGGATTCCACCTCCACATTGGCCTCCATGGCCATTACAATATCCTCTCTGGACAGTCCCGTCGCCTCCGCAATTTCCTGCAGTGTGGCATCCCGCCCCTCCTCATGGGAAATCCGCTCTGATGCCTGCTTTACTTTCCAGCCGTTTTCCTTCAGTGAACGGCTCACCTTCACCATGCCGTCATCCCTTAGAAAACGCTTGATCTCACCGCTTATCATAGGCACGGCATAAGTGGAGAACTTTACGTCATAAGATAGGTCGAATTTATCTATGGCTTTCATCAGCCCTATGCTTCCGATTTGGAACAAATCCTCCGCATCATATCCCCTGCCCAGAAACCGCTTTACAATATGATGGACCAGTCCCAGATTTTTCTCTATCAGTGTCTCCCTTGCCTCTTTATCCCCTGCCTGTGAACGTGCAATCAGAACGGTAACTTCCTCCATAAGCTAATCCTCGTCCTCTATCCATGGAATGCATCCGATTTTTTTCTTCATCAGCACCTTTGTCCCTTCCCCCGGCCTGGATATGACCTCCAAATCATCCATAAACGCCTCCATAAAGGGAAAGCCCATCCCGGAACGGTTCAGTTCCGGCTTTGTAGTAAAAAGCGGCTCCATGGCTTTCTCCACATCCTCTATTCCCCGTCCGTTGTCGGATATCTCAATATGTACCACATCCTTGTCCACCTGACAGCGCAAATACACCTTCCCATGGTCTATTCCGTCGTAGCCGTGTATCACCGCGTTGGTGACCGCCTCCGAAACGGCAGTTTTTATATCCGATATCTCCTCCAATGTAGGATCCAGTTCTGACACAAAAGCTGCCACTGCCACCCGGGCAAAAGATTCATTGGCCGATATTGCGTCAAATTCCATTTTCATCTCGTTGCTCATTCCCTTCCTCCTATTCCGGCACCGCATCCGCCTGCCTAGGCCGTTTCCGGCCGCAAAATATATGCTTCCATTCCGTTTTTTCCGTCAGTCCATAATCTCCACGATTTTATGCAGACCGGACAGCATCAGCAGCCGCCGGATTCTATGGTCCGCATGGATGGCAAATACTTTTCCGCCAAAGCAGGATATTTTCTTATACCTGCCCATAATGATGCCGATGCCTGAACTGTCCATAAACCTTGTATCCTCGAAGTCAAACACAACATTGCTTACATTCTCCCTAACAATGAACCTATCCGCATTTTCGCTTATGTAAGATGATTTATGATGGTCGATCTCCTGGGGCATCTTCACCATCAGATAATTGTCAATCACTTTGAAATCCTCTTCCATGCCCGTCTCCTTTCCGTTTCATTAAGCACGCCGGGTGCCCGTGTGCATAAAAAGAGGACATATAACATGCCCTCTTCCGTGTCTTTCTATTGACTAATTAAGTCATATTTCCCGATCAATGAACCGCCGTCGATTGATCCGCATTTTCCAGTTCCGTCAGGAAACGCTTGGAATTCCTCGCCTTCTCTGTTCCGGGGAACTGTTCCGCCACTTGTTCATAAGCTTCCTTTGCCTTTTCGTTGTTATTCGTAAAACGGTAACAGTGTGCCAGATAGTATAAAGCCTCACCATTGGCCTCATCATACTGATGCGCCTTCAGCAGAATCGGCAGTGCCTCTGCATACTGTTCCTGACGGTATAATTCATACCCTTGGTCATAATACGCCTTGGCCAATTCCGGGCCGACCAACGCGGTCAAATTTGCATGCAGCTTCTTGAAATCCTCCGATACCGAATCTCCCAGTTCCTCCATATCAATGGCATCCAGAGATTCAGCTACCGTCATCACTGCATTCGCATCGGCCAAATACGCATTTGCCGCCTCCAGCAATTTATTCATTGCCTGCAATGCGCCGTCCGTGCCCACATAGCCTTCCAAATCCGCTTTCAGCGACAGGTTTTCCCCGTTCAGCTGTTTTATCTGCTGCTCCATTTCCCCAATGGTAGCCGTCTTTACATCCAACTGCTCGCTCACCGTGCGCAGATCTTCATCAATCGTCGCCTTAGCCGTCTGTATTCTGGCCGGAAGAATCAGGAACCAAGCTACCGCCAGCCCGATAAGGATGCCGATAGCCATATTGACTACTGTAGACAATCCTTTGGATTCCTTTCGGTTCATCGGCTGTATAATCGTCTCGTTTCCGCTCTGGTATTTTATCACATCGCCGGACTTCCCTTTTTTCTTTGCGGACTGCTTGCCGCTCTCCTCCGGCGAAAGATTGCGCTCCACTTCTTTCAGATAGCGCATGGTTGTCGTATTGTTCGTATCAATCTGGCTGCATTTATACAGTTCCCTCCGTGCCCGTTCCCACTCTTCGCTGTTGATGTACAGAAGAGCCAGCAGCTGATGGGCACTGACAAACTTAGAATTCAGGGAAAGTACCTTCTTCAGCTGAATCACAGCCAAATCTAAGCTTCCCTGCCGACAGTACAGAAGTGCCTGATTATATTTTTTAATGGTCTGGTTAATGGAATCCAGCCGGGACTGATTGCTCTGTATCATATTGATATAATCGTCGGCAATGTTCTTCTGCGGCCTCAGATTCTTGCTGATTACCCATTCGCTGAGAGCCGCCACCACTTCTCCCATCTCAAAATAAACCAACCCAAGCAGGTTCCTTGCTTCCACATTGTTTTTATTGAATTTCAGGCATTGACGCAGGCTGGTAATGGCACCGGTCAGATCCCTCACCTGTGCTTTTTCCAATCCGTCGTTGTAATACCTGTTGGAAATATACATCACTTTCTTATAAACTGCCACGTCCGCCCCGCAGGCAGTACAGAAATCATACTCTGACAAAGGACACCCGCAATTATAACAAATCATGCCGCCACCCCTATTCTTCCCGGGAATCTTCTTCGTTCTTCACCGGAGATTCCTTGTGCGCCGTCTGCTGGCCGTTATGTGTCTCCCTCTGTGCCGGCCGCTGACCGCCCCCATACTCCGTCTGCGCCGCCTGCTGGCCGCCACCGTACTCCCGCTGTGCCGCCTGCTGGCTGAAAGCCTGTCTCTGTGCCGCCTGCTGCGTGTTATATGCCTCCATGCTGATATCGTTTATCATCTTCACCAATATATCCGCCATATCCGTTAAATCCTGATTGTAGATTGCCTCTTCCGCATCTTCCACTTCCAGACTGGGATGAAACTTCTTCAATTCTTCTTCAAAATTAATCATCCGTTCTCCTCCTTAACAACGCCTTAACCTCGCCTACGAGATAAAGCGAACCAACGATATATATAAAATCATCTGCTTTTTTTCTTCTCCGCAATTCAGGCAGTGCAGCCTCCATATCCGGAAAAAACAGGATTCCCATGCTGCCGTCCCTGCCTTTGCTGTGGCCGTCATATGAAACAAACCATTCCCGCAGCCGCTCCGGCTCTGCCGCCCTTCCGCTATGGATTCCAACAACCGCAGCCGTGTCAAACAGCCGCCCTTCCTGCAGAATCCTTATCATGCTCTTATAATCTTTATCCGCAACGGCGGAAAACACAAGCATCCTGCTGCCCTTACAGCCATCCGTGCCCGCCGTTTCCGCAAACGCCCGGATACCGTCTTCATTATGTGCGCCGTCCACGAAAATGCCCGGAAGCACTTCTTCCATCCGGCCCTCCCACACGGCTTCTTCCATTCCTTTCCGAAGCTGTGCCTCCGTCATGCATGCAATGCGCCTGTCCTCCTCCAGCCTTTTCAGTTCCTCTATGCAGCGCACTGCCACTGCCGCATTTTCCGCCTGATAAATGGCCGGGGTAGACAACGAAAGCCTAATATAATCATAATACCGACATTGCATGGAAAAATCAATGCTTTTATTTGTTAATTTCTTATAAAGATAATCCTTTTTTCCTACTCCGACTGCCCTGTTTCCCAGTGTTTCCGCCCTTTCCCGGATTACCCGGGAAGCCTCCGTTCTTTTATCGCAGAAAACGACGGGAACCCCCGGCTTCAGAATCCCCGCTTTCTCCGCCGCGATTTCTTCCACGGTATTCCCCAGATACTCCATATGGTCCATGCCGATTTCCGTGATCACCGTAAGAACAGGATGTCCCACTGCATTGGTGGCATCCAGCCTTCCCCCCAGTCCCGTCTCCAATACAAGATATTCCACTTTCTCTTCCCGGAAAATAACCATTCCCATAAGAAATAAAAGTTCGAAAAAAGTCGGATGGTATTCCGCCCTTCCGATTGCCAGCCGCGCTTCCTCCAGATGCCCCATTACATCATTTATTCCCCATAAGAACCTTTCTTCCGAAATCGGTTCCCCGTTCACCCGGAACCGTTCTCTCATCTCCACCAAATGAGGGGACGTAAACATCCCTGTCCGAAACCCTGTTTCTTTCAGGACTGAACACAAGTAGGCACAAACGGAACCTTTTCCGTTTGTGCCTGCTACATGGATTATTTTACAGTTTTCCTCCGGCGAACCGAGCGTCTGCAGAAATTTCCTCGTATCCTCCGGATTATTTTTGCTTGTAAACTTCGGCACTTCCAGCAGAAACGCCTCTGCTTCCCCGTAGGAACCCCATATCGTCTCCATCTCTCTATTTTCCTTTCTGCACTTTCTCCAGCTGCCCTAACCGCTGTTTTACCTGCTCCGCCATGCGGGTATATTTTTCCAGTTTCTCCTTTTCCTCCGCAATCTTCGCTTCCGGTGCCTTTGAAAGAAACTTCTCGTTCTTCAGCATGCCGTTCACACGGGCCAGTTCGCCCTGCAGACGCTTCTCCTCCTTTTCCAAGCGCTGGATTTCCTGCGCTATATCCACCAATTCCGCAAACGGAATATACATAATGGCTCCCGGGATTACTGCCGATACCGCATCGTCCTCGATTCCCTGCTTATCCTTCTGAATTGCCACTTCGGAGGCGTATGCCAGAGAGGCAAAGAACAATTTCCCTTCCGCAAAAATATTCCTTATTTCCTCCGCTTCGCTTACTACATATACCTTCGCCTTGCGGCTGGGCGCCACGTTCATCTGCGTCCGCACATTCCTGATGCCGCGGATAGCCTCTTTCATAGTTTCTATTTCTTTCTCTTCTTTGGCAAAATTCCGTTCCTCCCGATAAACCGGCCAGGAAGAAACCACAATGGACTCTTCCTCCGACTGCAGGGAGCAGAAAATTTCCTCCGTCAGGAAAGGCATATAAGGGTGCAGCAGCTTCAATGCGTCAATCAACACGTTTTTCAGCGTCCAGAGAGCCGCCGCCCGGCTATCCGCATCATCGGAATTATACAGCCTCGGTTTTACCATTTCAATATACCAGTCACAGAACTCGTCCCATATGAAATCATATACCTTCTGTACCGCGATTCCCAGTTCGTAATGCTCCATATTCTCCGTCACTTCTTTTACCAGACGGTTCAGCTTGGAAAGAATCCATCGGTCCGCCGGCTCCAAACACATGCCGGAGGCCTCCCCATTCCCGGCCTTTCCTTCTCCGGAATCCCCTGCGTCCATATTCATCATAATAAAACGGGATGCATTCCATACTTTATTGGCAAAGTTCCTATTTGCCTCCACCTTCTCATAATAGAAACGCATATCGTTCCCCGGCGCATTCCCGGTAATCAGCGTAAGCCGCAGCGCATCCGCCCCATACTTCTCAATGATTTCCAACGGGTCGATGCCGTTCCCCAAGGATTTGCTCATCTTCCGGCCCTGGGCATCCCTTACCAAGCCATGGAACAGCACGGTATGGAACGGTTTCTCCTTCATCTGCTCATAGCCAGAGAATATCATGCGGATTACCCAGAAGAAAATAATGTCATATCCGGTCACCAGCACATCCGTAGGGTAAAAATAGTCCAAGTCCTCCGTCTTCTCCGGCCAGCCCAGCGTGGAAAAAGGCCATAAAGCAGAAGAAAACCATGTATCCAGAGTGTCCGGATCCTGCGTCAAATGCTTCCCGCCGCATTTCGGGCATACCTGCGGCTGTTCCTTTGCCACTACGGTTTCCCCGCACGCTTCGCAGTAATAAGCCGGAATCCGATGTCCCCACCACAGTTGGCGGCTGATGCACCAGTCACGGATATTATCGATCCAATTGAAGTATATTTTTTCCATGCGTTCCGGCACGAACTTGATTTCCCCGTTTCTGACAGCCTCTGCCGCCGGCTTTATCAGTTCTTCCATCTTCACGAACCACTGCTTTTTGATTAACGGCTCTATGGTAGTCCCGCAGCGGTCATGAGTTCCCACATTGTGAGAGTAATCCTCTATCTTCACCAGCAGACCCATTTCCTCCAATTCCTTCACAATGGCCGCCCGTGCCGCATACCGGTCCATGCCTTGGAATTTCCCGCCGTTGGCATTGATTGTGGCATCGTCGTTCATTATATTGATTTCCGGCAGCCCGTGTCTCTTGCCCACCTCAAAATCATTGGGGTCATGGGCCGGCGTAATCTTCACCACGCCCGTGCCGAATTCCATATCCACATAAGAATCCTCCACAATGGGAATTACCCTGTTGAGAATGGGCAGAAGCACCTTCCTGCCCTTTAAATGCCGATACCTTTCGTCTGCCGGATTGACCGCCACCGCCGTATCCCCCAGCATTGTCTCGGGACGGGTCGTGGCAAATTCCAAAAATTCCGTATCGCTGGGCTTACCGTCTTCCCCCAGCAAGGGATACTTAATATGCCAGAAATGCCCTGCCTGCTCCTCATATTCCACTTCCGCATCGGAAATGGAAGTATTGCATACCGGGCACCAGTTAATAATCCTGCTGCCTTTGTATATCCATCCCTTTTCATGCATTTTACAGAATACTTCGGTAACCGCCCGATTACAGCCTTCATCCATAGTAAAACGCTCTCTGTCCCAGTCACAGGAAGAGCCTAATTTCTTCAGCTGCCCGATGATCCTTCCGCCGTATTCCTCTTTCCATTCCCAAGCACGTTTCAGGAAACCGTCCCTGCCCAGTTCTTCCTTGCCGGTTCCTTCCTCCTTCAATGTCTCGATGATCTTTACTTCCGTGGCTATGGAAGCATGATCCGTGCCCGGCTGCCAAAGCGCATTGTAACCCTGCATCCTCTTAAACCGGATCAGGATGTCCTGCATAGTATTATCCAATGCATGCCCCATATGAAGCTGCCCCGTAATATTTGGAGGCGGAATCACAATCGTAAAAGGCTTCCTGCTCCTGTCCGCTTCCGCATGGAAATATTTTTTATCCAGCCACTTCTGATACAATCTGTCCTCAATTCCCTTCGGGTCATAAGTCTTTGCCAACTCTCTGCTCATCATCTCTCTCCTTCTCCAGTCACGCCTTCTGCCTGCCGTACGGGCTCATGCCCACTAAAAAAACCCTCTGCCGGCTCCATGTCGGCAAAGGGCGCATATACGCGGTACCACCTTAGTTTATCACTCTCAGCTTATCCGTTAACGGGGATAACCCGTGAAAGCCTACTTACCCGCAGCGGCTTTTCCGCATACGGCTGCCGTTTCGGCCTCCCGGTTCCGAAGCTACCTTCCACACGCCTTTCTTCAGACAACCTTTCAGCCGATGAATCGTCCTCTCTTTTAAGGGGCTATGCATACTCCTCTTCTTCACTACCTTTTCGTAATATATTCTATAATATAGCCAATGACAGGAAACTTGTCAAGAATTTTTTTATGGCCGCTCCCCGTATCTGACCCGTTCATATCTCTCATGCAGCGCCATTCCCTCCTCGCTCCATGCCACTCCTGCCTTAACTTCTATTTCCGTAGGTGATTCATATACCGCCGGCCTTTCTTTCCTATGCTTCCGTATAAACTTACGGTACTGTCTGCGTACACTCTCCTGTTCCGACAGCCGCCGGAACAGATTCCTCCGCTTTTCCCCTTCCTGTATATAATCCGCATCCGTTTCTTCCAGTTCCTCCACTACATCCCCGTTTTCATCCATTGCCTCTCGGAATTGCCGGAACATATCCTTCATCATTTTCAGCACCCCAGCCGCAAAAATAAGAAGAAGCCCTGCACCTATCCCATGAAACAGTAGGTTCACCCATGCCGGCATCTCCTTCGGCTCACCGAATTCCCTGGTCCAGTCCGGCATGCCGTCACTGCCGCCGTCCATCCCTTCGAAACCGGGGGCAGTCTGTATATGATCCGGGCTCCATTCCACAAGATTCTCCCTCCAGTCCCTGTAATTCCTTCCGGAAGACGTTAGAAAAGAAGGCAGTGCCGCCACCGTCAGCAGCAGCAGGAATATTGCCAGCATTCCGCTCCCGATTCCATAAATCCGCTTCGACGGAAGATTGCAGGTGCGCTTATTCAATGCCAGATATCTGTCGGTCTTGGCCACATAAACATAGAGCAGAGCCGCAATCCCATAAACCGCAACGCTGAACAGAGCCGCATCGCAGACCTCCGGGCTGTTCACATTCAAAGCCACCCCATACACTCCGAAAAAGTAAATAAGCATAAGAAAAGAAGGTTCTTTCATCCAATCCGAATGAGGCTCTCTGTTAGGATCTTCCTTAAGCAGCACTTCTTCTTCCCGTCTTCTCCGAATCCTCCCCATCATATCGGCAACAATCACAAATATAGTCTCCCCCAGCAGAAGCACCATATAACCGACGGCTTCCCCGCTCTCATGCATATTTCCGGCTGCCGCCCGAGCCAACGCCCCGGTAGCGGCAAAAATAAGCGTCCCTGCCAGAAGATAGGAAAGCAGTCCCCTGCACTTCTCTGCCGCAATGCCTGCGGCTATAACGGGGAATGCAATAAGAAGACACCGGAAATAAAGCGTCCGGCTCGCCTCACTTCGCTGCGTGACACTCATGGCATACAAAAGCGGCGGAAGGATGGCAAGAACCAGCGTTACATGAAGCCACCCCGCAATTACTTTTACCGTTTTTCTCAAGTCCTCTCCACCTCCCGTCCGATTATGCACACATGATCCGATTCCTTTGCCATGCACTCCTCCCCTCTCGGGAACGGCACCACCCATATTCCCTGCCTGTCTTTCCCGCAAAGCTTCTCTATGGCCTCTTGGTTTTCCGCCGCATTTTTGGAAATCACAATCAGGACCGCATCTTCTTCCGGCTCGGTAAGTATGGAAGAAAAAGCCGCTGCGGCTTCTTCTGCTTTGCGCCTGGCCAGCATCCTCTCTATCTCCGCAATCTGCTGCCTGCCCCCTGCCGGCTTTATGTATCCTTGCGGCTGCTTCCCTTCTTCTTCCTCTGCATTTACCCGGATCCCCACTTCCATTCCCTGACGGAGCAGGCGGCTGCAGAGAGATGCCGCCACGGAAATGGACTCTTCCACAAGATATTCGTATTTTAAGATTCCCTTATCCTCTATGTCCACATAAACCATGACTTTTTCCATCAGTGTGGAATCAAACGTATTGACCATCAGATTTCCCGTCTTTGCGCTTGCTTTCCAGTTAATGGCTTTCATGGGATCCGTAATGGTATACTCACGGATGGAAGCATAGGCGAAAGGATCCTCACAGAGCCGTCTTGCGCACTGCACATCCCCTATGATCCTCTGACATGCAACCAAGATCTTAGACACATCCGCTCTCTTAGCATATACATATAATTCCGTATCTGCCGGCCGTTCCGCGCAGAAACGCCGTCTGTGCAGCAGAGAAAAGGTAGTCAGCTGCGACTGGTCAATCCGGTAATACCCTCTTTTCGTGCAGTCCAGCGTCAGCGTCCTTATAACCCTCTGCCTTCCCATAAGCGCAAAAATATCTCTTTTATAAGTATAATCGCTCACACTGGTATTTTCAAAATCGGAAAAAACCAATTCCCGCCTGATATGGAACGCCACTTCCAGAATCGGCAGCATCATCCGCTTCCTGTTCTCAATCCGTTCCGTCATATGCGCCTGCTCCCCCGCATATACATAATCCTGCACAAAATCAAGGGAAACATCCAAATGTTTATGCCAATGCTTTCTGAAATAAAAATCCCACAATAAAACAAATATCAAAATCCCAAGAAAAAATAAACTGATCATGGCCTTGTCCAATCCTCTGTAGGCAGAGCCACACTGTTCAGCAGCCCCTGCACCATTGCCGCTTTCTCTTCCGCATAGCCGGCATCCGTTATCATCCTATGCGCAAGCACCGGCACCGCCACTGTCTTTATATCTTCCGGAACGACAAAATCCCGCCCCTGCACCATTGCATATCCCTGTGAGGCACGGAGCAGAGCCAGCGTCCCCCTTGGGCTGACCCCCTCTGAGATTCCCCGCCTTTCGCCGGAGACAGCCCCGTATTTCCGTGTTCCCTGCACAAGACCCACAATATAGTCACGCAGTTCCGTATGTACATAAATATGCCTGCATTCTTCCTGCAGCTTCACCATTTCCTCCAACGTACAGACCGCCCCGATCTTCTCCAAGGGCTGATCCGTAATATAACGGTCAACCATCTGCCGCTCCTGCTCGGCACTCAGGCTCCCCATGCTCACCTTCATCAAAAAACGGTCCATCTGTGCCTCCGGCAGCGGATAGCAGCCCAAAGTCTCCACCGGATTCTGAGTTGCAATCACAAAAAACGGCATTCCCAAAGAACGTGTCACCCCGTCCACCGTCACCTGCCCCTCACCCATGCATTCCAGTAAGCTCGACTGCGTCCTGGGAGTGGCCCGGTTAATCTCGTCTGCCAACAGCAGATTGGTAAAGACAGGCCCTTCCTTAAACACAAACGCCCCCTTCTCCTGATTATAATAAGACAGCCCCGTCACATCACTGGGAAGCAGATCCGGCGTAAACTGAATCCTGCCAAAGGAAAAGTCCATGGACTTTGCCAGCGACTTTGCCAATACCGTCTTCCCCGTTCCCGGCACATCCTCCAGCAGCACATGCCCCCCGGCCGCCAGCGCGGCCAAAAGCAGTTCCGCCACATCCTCCTTCCCTATAATTACCTTCGCCACATTTTCTTTAATCCGCCCCAACAATCCTTCCATAGCTTGGTACCCCTTTCGTCCTATCTTATATGCCGCTACTCCAGTTCTTTGTATTGCATTAAAAACTTTCCTTTTTATGCTTTATCATTATACAAGTTTTTTATGGCAAATACAATCCATAGCCGGAAAAACTCCCCAAAAAGAGAAGGTAGGGATGGAGGGCGGACGCATTCGGCGGGGGAGTTGTGCGGGCATGGCAGGCTTTGGCCCGGCGGTTTTGTAGGAGTGTTTTTGGCCGGATATGTCCCCGGGCCGGCTGCGGAGTTTGGCAGCGGCAGCATTTCTTCGGAAAAAATGAGAATATTTCTTACTGCAATTCCTACCGGAACTGCTGCCGCATTAGGCGGCGTTGTCTGACCGAAGGGAGTTCAGCCGCCGTGGCAGCAGAGCCGGCAGGAATTACAGTTAGAAATATCTCATTTTTGACGCAGAAATGCTGCCGCTGCCAAACTCCGCAGCCGGCCCGGGGACATATCCGGCCAAAAACACCCATACAAAACCGCCGGGCATAACAATCCGGCTCATGCGTCCTCCCCCACAAAAAAAGGATGCTCCCCGCATCCTTTTCCCATTACCATATTCTATTCTATGTCAGCCGTTCCACTGCCCTGTCAATCTTTGCCGGATCAGCCCCCATCCACTTCCAGATGCATCCTGCAATCCACATACATGCCCTGTGAAAATAAATAAAAGCAAATATCAAAGCAATCCCAAACAGAAATCCGGTAAACAGCCGACGGTAATTCCCGCTTTCATAGCGTGTCAAAAGCTGTAGGAAACCATCAAACAGCATGGGCAGCATAAGCAGCAGCACCCATTGCAACTCCGGACAGCCAAAACAGGCGGCAATCGGAATCCCTGCAATCATCCCTGCTAATTCTCCTGTACAGCGCGCACAAATCGGGAATTGCTTCCCATGGAAAAAGAAGGAACGATCCGGTCTGGCATGGCATCCGAAACAGATCTGCAGAAATCTGCCAAATTTAACAGTCAAACCGCATTAGCCCATGGCTGCCAAACCAATGCCGAGCACAGCTATCAATATGTACCATACTACAATTAAAATAACACTAATAAGCGCACCGATTCCTGCCGCTTTTGCAGTCTTAGGTTTTGTGTCTTTCCATACAAGGAACAGCACCAATCCTACAATCGGAATACAGCATCCAAGTAACCCCCATAAAAATCCACCTTTGTCTTCAGCGTTCATGTTATTATCCATGTTTCTCTCTCCCATCTTTTTTTAGATTGTTGACTTCAACATTTTAAACTTATGTGCGCACTCAACCGTATATTATTATAATACAAACCATTTTATATGTCAAAAGTTTTTTTGCAGCTGCCGATACTGCCGCGGAGTGCAGCCTACGCACTTTTTAAACTGCCGGTTGAAATTAGACAGATTTTGGAAACCGCAGGCAAAAGCAATTTCCACGGATGTACGGCCGGAATTGCGCAGCATGTCGCAGGCACTCTTTATCCTAAGCTGTATGACATATTCCATGGCACTGATGCCCACTACCTGCTTAAAGCAGTACATAAAATGGCTCCTGCTTAAATGCACCATTTCGGCCAGCTGCCCTACATCTATGTTCTCTTTGTAATTCCGGTTTATGAAAAGAAGCGCCGGCCGGATGCTCTCCATAGACTTATCGTTTCTGCCTCCTACCGCCTTTATGCACCCGCTTTCCTGCAGCATGCAAAACAGGCGGAGCAGTTCGCTTTTCATATATAAATCGGTTACCGGCGTATCCCTTTGCGTATAGCTGAAAATACGCTCCACGCATGCCCGGATTTCCCCATACGCTTTTTCCGCTCCCGCAACCGGCACGGAAATCTCATGGCTGCCGTCAATTACCGGTGCGATGCAGGAAACCCATCCTCTTTCCTCCCTGCCGGTTCCCAGCATCTCTTCCCGGAATACCAATGTCTCATATGTCTGCCTGAACTCCCGGTATGGATAGATGGCATGGAGCATATTGGGAGGGACAATAATGATATCTCCCGTATCCGTCACAAATTTTTCTTTCCCATAAGCGAATTCGCTTTTCCCCTTGGTCACATAATTCAGTTCAAACTCGTTGTGCCAATGCAGCGGAACCATAGGAAAATAATCCGGAATGCTGCATTTGTAATAGCTGTAAGGAATCCTCACCGATCCGTGCTGCCGCTTTTCTTTGGAAGATATGCCCGCCATTGACTGTCCTTCCTATCACCGTATTATAGTATCGTTTTTCAGTACCATTTTGGTTGTTCTTATTTTTTATAAAGATTATTATATCATTATAAAGAAAAAATACAAGTCAGCATATTCCGTAAGGCTGGACGGAAACGGAAAGTGAAAGGAGCATACACTATGACACAATGGTTAGACAACGCAGTTTTTTATGAAATTTACCCGCAGTCCTTTAAAGACACTAACAGTGACGGCATCGGGGATTTCAACGGCATCATTGAGAAACTGGATTATATTTCGGAATTGGGCTGCAATTGCATCTGGATGAATCCCTGCTTTGAATCCCCTTTCAGCGACGCAGGATATGATGTTGCCGATTATTATAAGGCGGCGCCGCGTTACGGCACCAATGATGACTTAAAACGTCTTTTTGAAGAAGCGCATAAACGCAATATGCATATACTGCTGGACTTAGTTCCCGGCCATACCTCCGTTTCCCACAAATGGTTCCTGGAATCCATGAAAGCAGGGAAAAATGAATACACGGACCGTTATGTATGGTCTGACAGTGTTTGGGAAGCCGTGGATGGAATGGGATTCCTCCGGGGCATTTCGGAAAGAAGCGGCTCCTGCGTCATCAATTTCTTTTCCAGCCAGCCTGCGCTGAACTACGGTTTTTATAAGCCCGACCGCCCGTGGCAGCAGCCTATGGATGCCCCGGGTCCCAGAGCGACCATTGCCGAACTGAAAAATATTATGCGCTTCTGGCTGGGCCTTGGCTGCGACGGTTTCCGCGTGGATATGGCAGGCTCCCTTGTAAAGCAGGACGAAGACGGCAAAGGCACCATACAGATTTGGCAGGAAATCCGTGCTTTTCTGGATGAAGAATTTCCCGAAGCCGCCATAATATCCGAATGGGGCGATCCTGACAAGGCGCTGGAAGGAGGTTTTCATATGGACTTCCTGCTGCCTTTCGGTGCGTTTCATTTCAACGACCTGTTCCGCTGTGAAGAGCCTTATTTTTCCAGCCGGGGCAACGGCGATGTGGCCGCATTTGCGGAAAATTATAAAGAACTATTTGCCAGAAACAGCCATAAAGGGCTAATCTGCATCCCCTCCGGCAACCATGATACGGCACGGCTGGCCAAATACTTACAGGGCGACGAGCTGAAAATCGCCTTTGCTTTCCTGTTTTCCATGCCTGGCGCCCCTTTCCTCTATTACGGGGATGAAATCGGCATGCGTTATGTGGAAAATCTCACTTCCGTGGAGGGCGGCTATGAACGGACCGGCTCCCGTTCCCCCATGCAGTGGGACAGCACGCCCAATGCCGGCTTCAGCTGTGCCCCGGCGGAAAATATGTACATTCCTCTGGACAGCAGCCCGGAACGTCCTACCGTACAGGCACAAATGGCAGACCGCAGTTCTCTCTACCATGAAGTAAAAACATTGCTTGCACTGCGTCAGTCACACCCGGCACTGCAGAGCAAAGGAGACATCGAATTCCTCTATGCGGAAAGCCATTCCTACCCCTTTGCCTACCTGCGCAGCTTAGCGGACGAGAAAATCCTTGTCCTGCTGAATCCATCCGGCCAATCCGCCTCTTTTGAGTGCACCCTGCCTTTATCCAAAAAACTGCATTCCTTCGGCGGGGAAATCACTGCCGAAAACGGGAAAATAAACGTACCGGCCGGTTCTTTCGGATTCTATCAGGTATAAGAGCCAAAGTCTTATGACAAATACCGGAGCATTCCGGAGCGTGTCTGAACATTCCTTCCTGACATCCGCCAGGTAAACCATTTTCAGACACGCTCTAAATGCTCCGGTATTGCTTTGTTCTGCCGGCCGGTTTCTCCCTAAAATAAATTCATTCCATGCCGGATAGATAAGATTTCTCTCCTGTCTCCGAAATCGGAACGGCCTCATTGAGAGGATGCTTCCTCCGCCTTAAACCAGAGTACGACTTTGAAAAGATCTCCGTCCACCGATACTTCCATCCTTCCTCCCTGCACCTGAACAAAACTCTTGGCAATGGCCAGCCCCAAACCGCTGCCCTCCGTATTCCTTGCACTGTCCCCCCTTACAAACCGCTCCGTCAGTTCGTCCGGCTCCACATGCAGTTCCGTTGCGGACATATTCTTCAGTTCAATCCGCACTTCCTTTTCCTCCTGTTCCAGATTCACATAAACCCTGCTTCCCGTCATGGCATATTTTATAATATTAATATAAAGGTTTTCGAAAACACGGTATGTCTTCTGGCTGTCCAGCTTCAATATAAGCTTTTCCTGCGGCATGCGGAACCGGAAAATCAAGTTCGCCTCTTCTACCCGGTCCTCATATTCCAGATATACCTGCCGCAGCAGATTGCAGATATCCACATCCACCAAGTTCACGGTCACATTCCGGCTGTTTGCTTTGCTCACCTCAAACAAATCCTCTATGAGAGTCTTTAAGCGCAGCGACTTCTTTTCCAGCACTCCAAGATATTCCTTCCTCTGCTCTTCCGTAATATTCTCTTCCTTCAGCAAGTCAATATATGTGGTAATGGCAGTCAGCGGCGTTTTCAGATCATGGGAAACATTGGTAATCAGTTCCGTTTTCATTCTCTGGCTTTTTACCTCTTCATCCACCGCCTTCCGGAACCCTTCCTGAATCCGGTACAGTTCTTCCTTATATGACTCAAAGATTCCCAAATCCTCATCAAACACGGTGTTCAAATTGCCCTCCGCAATGGAATTCGTAGCTTCCAGCATCTTGCCATACTGCATCTGAATCCGGCTGATATACTTTTTCAGGATAAAATACAACACTACGGAATAGACTGCCAAGGCAATCCACCCGGAAAGCCACATCACGCACATCACCGCCGCCAGCAGGAAATTTATGGCTACTGCTTTGCGCACCGAACGCATGGCATCCTTCCCCAAGTCCACATGAAGCATTTCTTCCTTAAAACGATTATAGTGCCGTTTGCCGGATTCCCATATCCGTATCCAAATATTCGCCACAAGGCTTCGCTCTTTCAAGAAACCTCTCAGCCCCAAAGTGCGCACTTCCAAAAAGTAATTTGATATATAAAACCAAATGCCAAACACTAGGAACAAAATGGTAAAATTAACAACCCATGTCATAGCCGGATATAGCTTCTCAGGCAGAAAGTTCAGATTTGCCGCATAGACGGTATTCAGTTCTCCCATGCAGGTGTCTTTTACCAATCCCAACAGCCATTCCGGAACGGCTGCAAACCAAACCATAACTGCCAATACCGCCACTTCCAGCAGAATCTTTACGCCGTTTGCCCGGTACAGCCCATACCATCTGCACCTCATCAGGCAGAAAACCACCGCCGCCATCAGCAGCAGCATGCCTATAAACACTTCCGGCACCCCGCTTTGGTAATAGACATACCAATCCGACCATTGCGTACCGAACATTCCGTTCTGTTCCACCGTCCGTTTCTGTTCCTCTGTCATGGCATATATAAAAGTTACGTCATGGGGCGACTTCAGCCTATAATTTACTTTTTTTACGCTGCCGTCTTTCACGCTGTATCCGCTGAAAGACCCTTCCGTTCCATGAAACTCGTTGAAATTGCTCTCCAGCCACGCCTCCAAAGGTTTGTTTTTTGCCATGCTCTGTATTTTTTTCAGCAATTCGTCGGAATTTTCGTCCTTTACCGCCACCATTTTCGGATTCCCCACACTGTCATAGCTTACCGCCACATAATATACATATCCGTCCTGTACTTGCTGCCGTTCCGCATCGCTGCCGGATTCCGTCAGTTTCTCCGGTTCCGCTCCCCCGGTCAGCGCGGCCAAGGCTTCGATTTCCCTTTCCGTATTTTTTATGAATTCCCCGGTCTTATGATCTATCACACAGTAATCTATCAGCTGACCCACTTCGGACATGACCGATGACCAATCCTCCCGGAATTTCATTTCCAAAGACTCTTGAATAACCCTTACGGAAGAATCCACGTCATCCGACATAAAGTCCTCATATTCCTGCTGGTTATACCCGGAGAGTTCCGTATCCTTTTCCGACACTTCCAAATCCATATACAGATCAGAATAGCTGTAACCCTTCTGTTCCGTCTTTTCCACAATGTCTTTATACAGAATATAGTTTCCTACATTCATCCTGACCAGAAAATTATCGCTCTGAAGCCCGTTCCCCCTGAATACCTGTGCATTCCTTTGGAAAATGGAATAATGATTAAGAAAAATCAGGGAAAACAGTGCGGTTACCAACACCGCCGCCAGCAGGCTGTATTTTATGCTTGCCCTTCCGCCTCTCTTCTTTCCCAAACTTACCCCGCCCATATTTCCTGCCTCCATATTTTCCGCGTCATTCATTCCCGCAACTTCATTTCCTGTGCCGTTAGTTCCCGTACTCCCATTTCCTGCTCCCTTTATTCCCTCGCCTTCATTTCCTGTACGCTTTGCTCCCGCATCGTGCTCCGCAGGCATTTTATCTGTTTCCTCCGAATCCGGCAACACATAGTTACTGTTTTTCGATCTTATATCCAACGCCCCACACCACCTTTAAGTATTTCGGCTCCTTCGGGTTAATTTCTATTTTCTCTCTGATTTTCCGGATATGCACCATAATCGTATCTGTATTGACCGCCTGCTCGTTCCAGACCCGCTCATAAATCTCATCGGCACTGAATACCCTTCCCGGATTCTTCATAAGCAGAAGCAATATTTTAAATTCCAGCGGCGTCATTCTCACCGGCTTCCCGTCCACGCTGACTTCCACGGTTTCTTCATTCAGTTCCAATCCGCCGATTACATGGACTTTTCCGTTTTCCTGCGTCCCGCCTACTGCCTGCAGATATTTGCCGTACCGGCGCAGATGAGAATTCACCCTGGCCAGCAATTCCATCGTGGTAAACGGTTTCGTCACATAATCGTCTGCCCCCATATTCAGTCCCATGATTTTATCCACTTCCTCGGACTTGGCCGACAACATGATTACGGGGAAATCATATCCCTTCTCACGCACCTTCATCATCATGGTTATGCCGTCCATACGAGGCATCATAATATCCACTATGGCAAGATGAATTTCCTCCCCCTCAATTTTCTGGAGTCCCTCAATGCCGTCCGCAGCCTGGGAAACGATATAGCCCTGATTTTTCAGATAAATCTCAATACCGTCCCTGATGTCCTTATCATCCTCCACAATCAATATATGATATGCTTCCATTCCTAAACCCTTCCTTTCCTCCCGGCCTCCTTTTCCTGCGGATGCCGTTTCCGCCGCTGCTTCTCTGGCAGACGGCAGCATTCCGAACTTTCATATGCCGGGGTCTCTGAATGAAAGTATATCATATTTTCAGAAAGTAAAATATCCGTTATTTTCCTCCGGCCCCACCGATGCCACACGCTGGCAGCCTGCGGCGGCTTTCTTTTTACCGCCTATGCCGGAATGTCCCTTTTCTTCCGATAGGTCTATATTATCCGGTAAAACTGAATATGAAGTACATTCATTTCCAAAGAATTTCTTAAAAAACGGCGTGGGATTTCTAAACAGCAAAAAAGCCGGCCTGTCAGGAACCGGCAAGCGGTTTCACTTCCTGACAATACCGACACTTCCGTTTCTTTTCAGTCCGCAATCAGCACATCCAGCATTTTCATAAGCTTTCTCCTCTCACGTTCGTTCCTGCCCTTCTCCGCCCCGTCCCCTTTGCTGCTGCCCAATATGCCGTTACTGTATTTCCGCAGATAATCCATCCTTACCGGAAGATATCCCTGCATCCGTGAAAGCCACTCTTCCTCCATCCATTCCCCGCTGCCCGCCGCAGATGCCAAAATCAGCAGATAACAGTTTTTCTGAAGAAACCGTTTGAATTCCCGGTTTTCCGTATCGCAGCTTTCAAAAATCTTTGCCGCAAAATGCAGCAGCTTGTTTACCTTCCCTCGTACCTCCTTATCCGTACCGCACAAGGAAAAGACGGTAGGATTTCCCTCTTCCTTATCTTGGGAAATATCCTGTAAGTCATCACAAAGCTGAAGCAGAAAGCCAAAGCCATAGTAAAAATAAGAATCCTTTTCCGTCAATGGCCGGTCGATGAAATATCTGTCCATCAGGACGGAAACGCCGCCTTTATAGGCAGAGACACCCAGCACATCCTCTTCCCGGCAGGCCTTTCTGTCTCTTTTCCACCGCTCTTCCTGACGCAGACTGATTTCCTGTGCCTCCAGCATAAGCAGCAGCCCCTCATATACCTCATGCGGCCTGCCGTAATCCTTCTCTATCTGCCCAAGAAGTTCCTCGGTCTTCTTTTCATGCCGGGACAGCGGCTTCACCCTTTTTCCCTGCAGCTTATCTTCTATTAACCGATTATAATGCTCCTTTTCCCGCTCCGTCCTCTGAGGGCTGTCAATATAATTATCCGTATAAGGATAGAGCATGCTATAGCCGAAAGCCGCCGGACGGTATTTCAGTTCCTTACCGTTCAAGGCAAGGAAAATAGCATACACCATATAGTTACGGACTGCCTGCCCCATATCCTCCAAAGCCAGGTTTCTGTCAAACTTCCTTACTTTCCTCAGAAATTCCTTCAGGCAAGCCTGAAACTCCCAAAGTTCCTCTTCTCCCATCACACCGCCGATACCCAAGGCCTTTTCTTCCCGCAAAACCTCCCCAAGCATTTTTTCCATACGGATTTTCCACCTTTTCCGCTTCCTTACGGCGAAAAAAGACTGAGGGTATTCCCCCAGCCCCTTATTTGCTTTTTCCATAACGGAACGAATCTGCTCTTCCCTGCTCTCCTGTTCCTCGGCCGTATAACACTCCAGAAAATCCGGCTCCAGTTCCGAAGCTGCCAGCCAATCTGCTTTCAATGTCTCCGAAATCTGCAGCAAATAATTTTTGTCAAATGTTTTATGTCTCATATCCATAACCCCTCCAGCTTTCTCACCGAGAACGCGTTTGAAAATTGCTTTCTGACAGATGTGCATCACAATTTGTGGGAGATTTGTGACAAAGGAAGGGTACATAGCGAACTATGCAACCTGAATTTGGCGCAAATATCACGCAAAGTGGTAAAAAGGCACGTCGTAGTGCATATGCCGGGAATGAATTTTTAATGCCGGCATTTTCGAAGGTCCCAGCAAAAACATGATTCCTGAGACAATCCCTTCTACCATTTTAAACCTGCCACTTCCTCATGTCAATTATTCCTATTATGCCATTTATGACAAACGCATGAATAAATCATGAACGTTTGTCCCGAAAATTGATTTCCGTAGTAACAGTTCAGCCTGAATGTTGTGTTGAGAGGCGGACGCACGGGAGGGATTT
>CAJUIM010000024.1 GCA_910586275.1 uncultured Lachnospiraceae bacterium
CTCGCGCACGGGCGTCCGCCTCCCAACATTACATTCAGGCTGAACTGTTACGTTTACCGTGAATAAAATCTGCGGAAATCTTGAACCCGTTGAAATAGTATGCTATAATTAACCAATTTGGATTTTAGTAAAAGAAAGGATGGCGGGTGAGAAAGATGGATGCATTTTTAATTTTGGAAGACGGTACCGTGTTTCAGGGGATACACATCGGTGCGCAAAAAGAAATCATTAGTGAAATCGTATTCAATACGTCCATGGCAGGTTATCCTGAAGTGCTGACCGACCCTTCTTACGCAGGACAGGCCGTGTGCATGACTTATCCTTTAATCGGTAATTACGGGGTTTGCAAAGAAGATATGGAGGCACGGACAATCTGGCCTGACGGCCTGATTGTCAGGGAACTGTCCAGAATGGCAAGTAATTTCAGGTCGGATATGACGATTCAGGAATTTCTGGAAAGATACCATGTGCCAGGGATTGCCGGAATTGATACACGCGCATTGACCAAAATCCTTCGGGAGAAAGGGACAATGAACGGAATGATCACCACCAATGCAGAGTATTCACTCGAAAGTATTCTTCCCCGCCTTAAGCAATACACTACCGGAAAAGTAGTGGAAAAAGTCACATGTGAACATAAATTTGAGATAAAGGGAGTAAAAACGCTGGAAGAAAACGGCTCCGTTTCAGGCAGTGCAAAATTCTGCAGGGAGAAGTATGAAGCCGGCGTTCAGGAAAAGAAACCGAGCATGGTAAAACGGCTGAACGGTGCGGGACTGCAGGTGGCTTTGCTGGACTTGGGCGCAAAGGACAATATCGCGGATTCCCTTGTGCGTAGGGGCTGTGACGTAACGGTTTATCCGGCTCTGACTCCGGCGGAGGAAATCATGAGAGATGAGCCGGACGGCATTATGCTCAGCAACGGACCAGGCGATCCGAAGGAATGTATATCCGTGATAGAGGAAGTCAGAAAGCTGTATTATTCGGAAATTCCGATTTTTGCAATATGTCTGGGACATCAGCTGATGGCGCTGGCAGCGGGAGCCGACACTTACAAAATGAAATACGGACATCGGGGAGGCAACCATCCGGTAAAGGATCTGCAGACCGGAAAGGTCTATATTTCCTCACAGAATCATGGCTATGTGGTGGATACGGACAGGCTGGATCCCAAAGTGGCCGTACCGGCGTTCATCAATGTGAATGACGGTACAAACGAAGGGCTGGCTTATACGGGAAAAAATATTTTCACGGTACAATTCCACCCGGAGGCCTGTCCCGGCCCACAGGACACAGGACATTTATTTGACCGGTTTATCGAAACCATAAAAAACAGAATGTGAAATCAGCAGGAAGCCTTGCCAGTGCCTGGAAGAATCGCAGAATGAGGAAGTCATTCGGCGATACTTCCGTGAGAAAGGCACTGGGAAGGGTGGATGCGGTACTGGAAATCAGCAGGAAGCCTTGCCAGTGCCTGGAAGAATCGCAGAATGAGGAAGTCATTCGGCGATACTTCCGTGAGAAAGGCACTGGGAAGGGTGGATGCGGTACTGGAATAGAAAGGAAAAGAAATGCCGAAAAATCCTAATGTGAAAAAAGTGTTGGTAATTGGTTCCGGCCCGATTGTAATAGGGCAGGCGGCGGAATTTGACTATGCGGGCACACAGGCATGCCGCTCCCTGAAGGAAGAGGGTATAGAAGTAGTGCTGGTAAATTCCAATCCGGCCACGATTATGACGGACCGGGACATTGCGGATAAAGTATATATCGAGCCTCTGACGGCCAAAGTATTGGAACAGATTATAGAAAAGGAAAAACCGGATAGTGTGCTTCCCACATTAGGCGGACAGGCAGGGCTGAATCTGGGGATGGAACTGGACGAATCCGGTTTTTTGGAAAAACATCATGTGGCTTTGCTCGGAACGACGGCAAAGACAATCAAAAAGGCGGAAGACCGGCTGGAATTCAAAGAAACGATGGAAAAAATCGGAGAACCCTGCGCGGCATCCTTGGTGGTGGAAAATATACCGGACGGAGTGGCTTTTGCATCCGGGATCGGCTATCCGGTAGTGCTGCGCCCGGCTTATACGCTGGGCGGTTCCGGCGGCGGCATTGCCCACAATCAGGCGGAATTGGAAAAAATATTGGAAAACGGCCTGCGTTTATCCCGGGTGGGTCAGGTACTGGTAGAGCGGTGCATAGCAGGATGGAAGGAAATAGAATATGAGGTAATGCGGGACAGTGCCGGCAATTGCATTACGGTATGCAATATGGAAAATATTGACCCGGTAGGCGTGCATACCGGCGACAGCATTGTAGTGGCTCCGTCTCAGACGCTGGCTGACAAAGAATACCAGATGCTGCGCAGTTCCGCACTGAATATCATCAATGAACTGGAGATTACCGGAGGATGCAATGTACAGTTTGCACTGCATCCTACCAGTTTTGAATATTGTGTCATTGAAGTGAATCCCCGTGTCAGCCGTTCTTCCGCGCTGGCATCTAAAGCAACCGGATATCCCATTGCCAAAGTGGCCGCTAAGATTGCACTTGGCTATACGCTGGATGAAATTAAAAATGCCATTACGGGAAAGACTTATGCCAGCTTTGAGCCTGCGCTGGACTATTGTGTGGTAAAGATTCCAAGGCTTCCTTTTGATAAATTTCTTTCTGCCAAGCGGACACTGACTACTCAGATGAAAGCCACCGGCGAGGTAATGAGTATCTGCACGAATTTTGAAGGTGCGCTGATGAAAGCAATCCGTTCTTTGGAGCAGCATGTGGACTGTCTGCTGAGCTATGATTTTTCCGCACTTTCCAAGGAAGAACTGCTGGAGCGGATGAGGGTTGTGGACGACCAGAGAATCTATGTAATTGCAGAAGCACTCCGCAAAGGCATAGATTATAAGACGATTTATGATATTACAAGGATAGATCCATGGTTCATTGATAAAATAGCAGTTCTGACAGAGACGGAAGAGAGATTGAGCCAAGGACCGCTTACCGTAGAATTGCTGAAAGAAGCCAAACGCATGGAATTTCCGGATTCCGTTATCGGCAGACTGACCGGAAGACCGGAAGAGGAAATTAAGCAGATGCGTTATGACAACGGGATTACGGCGGCGTTTAAAATGGTGGATACCTGTGCGGCAGAGTTTGAGGCCGGTACGCCTTATTATTATTCCTGCTTCGGCAGCGAAACTGAGGCAGAGGTAACACACCTCCGGAAAAAAGTATTGGTGCTTGGCTCCGGGCCGATCCGTATTGGGCAGGGAATTGAGTTCGACTATTGTTCCGTTCATGCAACCTGGGCCTTTGCAAAGGCAGGGTATGAGACGATAATCGTCAACAATAATCCGGAAACTGTAAGTACCGATTTTGATATTGCGGATAAACTTTATTTTGAGCCTTTGACATCGGAAGATGTGGAAAACATTGTCAGGACGGAAAAACCGGACGGAGCCGTTGTACAGTTTGGCGGGCAGACGGCAATTAAGCTGACGGAAAGCCTGATGAAGATGGGAGTGCCTATTTGGGGCACCAGCGCGGAAAATGTGGATGCGGCGGAGGACAGGGAACTGTTCGACAAGATTTTGGAGCAGTGCCGGATTCCAAGACCTTCCGGCGGTACCGTGTACACGGCACAAGAGGCAAAACAGGTGGCTAACCGGTTAGGTTATCCGGTTCTGGTCCGGCCATCCTATGTGCTTGGGGGACAGGGAATGCAGATTGCCATTTCCGACAAAGAAGTGGAGGAATTCATGGCAATCATTAACCGGGTTGCCCAAGATCATCCTATTCTGGTGGACAAATATTTACAG
This sequence comes from uncultured Lachnospiraceae bacterium, assembly GCA_910586275.1. GTDB lineage: Bacteria > Bacillota > Clostridia > Lachnospirales > Lachnospiraceae > Kineothrix. The sequence goes on from CAJUIM010000024.1 coordinate 3,822, forward strand.
GGCAAAGAAATTGAAGTGGATGCGGTCTGCGACGGGACGGATATTTTAATACCGGGCATTATGGAGCATATCGAAAGAGCCGGGGTACATTCCGGCGACAGTATTTCCGTATATCCGGCACAGACAATCAGTGAAAAAGTGAAGGAGACTATCGGGGAATATACAAGGCGGCTGGCCAAGGCTCTGCATGTGGTGGGACTGATCAATATTCAGTTCATTGCGGTAGGGGAAGAGGTCTATGTCATCGAGGTTAACCCCCGATCCTCCAGGACGGTGCCTTATATCAGCAAGGTGACCGGAATCCCTATTGTGGATTTGGCCACGGAGGTGATGATCGGGAAAACAATAAGGGAATTGGGCTATGAGCCGGGGCTTCAGAAAGAAGCCGGCTATGTGGCGGTTAAAATGCCCGTATTTTCTTTTGAAAAAATCCGCGGCGCGGAAATCAGCTTGGGGCCGGAAATGAAGTCCACAGGCGAGTGCCTTGGCATTTCCCAAACATTTCATGAAGCTTTGTACAAGGCTTTTCTCGGCGCAGGCGTAAATCTGCCTAAATTCCGGCAGATGATTATTACGGTAAAGGATGCGGATAAGGGAGAGGCCATTGAAGTGGGAAGGCGTTTCGAAAAGCTGGGATATACGATATATGCCACCAGAAGCACGGCAAATGCACTGAAGGAGGCCGGAGTCAATGCCAGAAAGGTGAATAAAATTCAGCAGGAGTCTCCGACTGTCATGGACTTGATCCTTGGGCATAAGATAGATCTTGTCATCGACACGCCGACACAGGGGAGGGATAAATCACGGGACGGTTTCCTCATCCGCCGGACGGCGATTGAGACAGGGGTGAACTGCCTGACTTCACTGGATACGGCGAAAGCCCTTGTAACCAGTCTGGAAAACGTGGGCGGAGAGGAAAAGCTGACATTAGTGGATATTGCGTCTTTATAACGGCAGGAGCGGCAGGATGGCAGAGTGCGGGAATGATGTTGGGCGCAGAGGATAAAGCGTTTGAAAGTGCCGGTTTTTCTGTCTTCTGCCAATGAAGTTACGTCAGGGGGAGAGGATGGGGAATAAAAAATCCGGATATTCGGTTTTAAAGTATTTTATATTGGGAATTCTGGTCTGTCTGCTTTGTCTGTTTCTGCCGGAAAGAACAATGGATTTGGGCAACGGCACATTACTTACGGAAAAGGAGATGCGGAGCATCGTAAGGGGACGGATGAGGCAAATGCGGGAACTTGGGATCACGGAGGCAGAGGAGGAACTGGAAGAAGTGATTTTTGCCCAGTGGGCCGGTTATTTGATGAGGTCGATCAATCTGACGGAAGAAATGAATCAGATTGATAGTGTTATTTATTATTGTATTGGTGCCGGCAAATATGATCCTAAGACTTGGGAATGGACTCCTTCCTCGGAACAGGTATATATGTTTGATATGGAAGTATTCAGCATCGGCAGCATGTATACGGATTTCCTGCGAGGCATTCTGCCGCTGATGGGAGACGATGTGCGTATAACGGATATGGAGGAAGATTCCGGCGGGGTGGATGAGGAATCGGGAACCGGGACGCAGATTCTGCGGTTTCGGTGCAACGGGAATCCGTATGAATTCCGGGCAGAGGCATATTATGACTGGATGGACTTGAAAGTGATAGACTTTATGAACGGGGTTTTGAAGCAGGAAAAAACCGGAAAGCAGCTCTGGGCGGCATCTGACGGCGGACAGGGTATCATTATTTTTTATAATACGGAAAAATGGGCAAAGCAGTATGAGAAAAAGATGGGATACAAATTAGTAGGTTCTGCGGAATAGGGGTGAGAATGCATGGCGAATCCGAGAAATTATGCAAAAGAACTGGACAGGTTGATAGGAGGGCTGGAAGAATCTGCAGAAAGGGGAAAGAAGGTATTGCTTCATAGCTGCTGCGCTCCCTGCAGCAGCTATGTGATGGAGTATCTGCGGGAATATTTCAATCTGACGGTATTTTATTATAATCCTAACATTACGGAGACGGAAGAATATCGGAAGCGTGTGCAGGAACAGAAGCGGCTTATTGCGGAATACAACAGACAGGTGGAAAAAGGGGATTTTGCCGGAATGCATTCTTCCCAATGCGCTAGGAGGATTCATATTCTGGAAGGGGAGTATGAGCCGGAGCGTTTTCATGGGTTGGCAAAGGGGCTGGAGGCATGTCCCGAAGGCGGGGAACGGTGTTTTCTATGCTATAGGCTGCGGCTGGAGAAAACGGCGGAAACTGCGGCAGAACTGAATTTTGACTATTTCACTACCACTCTGACCATCAGCCCGCTGAAAAATGCGCAGAAGCTGAACGAAATCGGGGAAGAACTGGCCCGTAAATACGCGGTGGCATTCCTTCCTTCCGACTTTAAGAAGAAAGACGGTTATAAACGTTCGGTGGAACTGTCCGGGCAGTTTGGCCTATACCGGCAGAACTATTGCGGATGTGTATATTCCAAGTCGGACAACCGGTCGGTATCCCGGCCGTAAACATTTTCTGCATGGGAAACAGTGTAAGTCAAAATAGGCAATATCGCACAGAATCATTATGTGCGTTTAGCTATTATATTTCGGAAAGGAAGAGAAGGATGGAAAAGATATTGGACGCAGTATCAAAGGAGATGAAGCAGGCATTTTTGGCGGCAGGCTATGACAGGGAACTGGGAAAGGTGACTGTCTCCAACCGGCTGGATTTATGCGAATATCAATGTAACGGTGCAATGGCAGGTGCGAAGCAGTACAAAAAAGCGCCCATTATGATTGCGCAGGATGTGGTAAAGGCATTGGAGGGCAGTACGGTTTTCTCGGAGGTGAACGCGGTGAACCCGGGTTTCCTGAATCTAAAACTGAATGGGGAATTTGTGAGAGAATATCTGGTTCGGATGAAGCAGGAGGAGAAGTTCGGGATTGCCATGCCGGAGCATCCGAAGAAAATCATGCTCGACTATGGCGGGCCGAATGTGGCAAAGCCGCTTCATGTAGGACACCTTCGTTCGGCAATCATAGGGGAGAGCGTGAAACGGATTGCCCGGTATATGGGGCATGAGGTAATAGGCGATATCCACTTAGGTGACTGGGGGCTGCAGATGGGGCTGATCATTACCGAACTCAAGGAGCGGCAGCCCGGCTTGGTATATTTTGATGAGGAATATGCTGGGGATTATCCAAAGGAGCCTCCTTTCACGATTTCCGAATTAGAGGAAATATATCCTACGGCCAGCGGAAAATCGAAAACCGATGCGGCCTATAAGGAAAGAGCCATGGAAGCCACCTTTAAGCTCCAGAACGGAGTGAAGGGATACCGTGCCCTCTGGCATCATATCATGCAGGTATCCGTGGCGGACCTTAAGAAGAACTATCATAACCTAAGTGTGGAATTTGATCTTTGGAAGGGAGAGTCCGATGTCCATGATTTGATTCCTGCAATGGTAGAATATATGAAGAGGGAAGGCTATGCCTATATCAGTGAGGGCGCTTTGGTAGTGGATGTGAAGGAGGAGACAGATACAAAGGAAATCCCTCCCTGCATGATTTTGAAATCGGACGGCGCATCTTTGTATAATACGACAGACTTGGCCACCATTATGGAACGGATGGAACATATCAATCCTGACCGGTTTATTTATGTGGTGGACAAAAGACAGGAATTATATTTTGAACAAGTATTCCGCTGTGCAAGAAAGACGCAATTGGTCAAACCGGAAACGGAACTGAAATTTCTGGGATTTGGCACAATGAACGGCAAGGACGGTAAGCCTTTTAAGACAAGAGAAGGCGGTGTAATGCGGCTGGAGTCTTTGGTTCATGAAATCAACGAGGAAATGTACCGCAAGATTATCAGTCAGGAAACCCGCTCCATGCCGGAGGAGGAGGCACGGGAGACGGCAAAAGTGGTTGCTTTGTCTGCATTGAAGTACGGTGATTTATCCAATCAGGCTTCCAAAGATTATATTTTCGATATTGACCGCTTTACCTCTTCGGAAGGAGATACCGGCCCCTATATTTTATATACTGTTGCCCGCATTAAGTCCATCCTTGCCAAATATAAAGAAGCGGGCGGGCAGCTTGATTCCGTAGTTCTGCAGCCGGCAGCAAGCGAGTCGGAGAAAAGCCTGATGCTGGAATTGGCGGGATTTCAGGCTATGATGGAGGGGGCCTATGAGGAAACCGCGCCCCATAAAGTATGCGCTTTTATTTATAGCCTGGCCAATGCATTCAACCGTTTTTACCATGAGACAAAGATTCTGACAGAGGAAGACTGCAGCAGGAAAGAAGGGTGGATTGCACTGCTGGTACTGGTTCGGGACGTGCTGGAAACTTGCATTGATGTGCTGGGATTTTCGGCACCTGAGAGGATGTAAGGTCAGAGCGGGTCTGAACACTGCTTTCCGGCAGATGTGTGTCACAATTTGTGGGAGATTTGTGCCAAAGGAAGGGCGCATAGCGGGCTATGTAACCTGAATTTGGCGCAAATATCACGCAAAGCGGGACGTTTGGATATCAGGGAATGAATTTTCATACATGCTCCAGGAGAATTATATAATATCCGTTACTTTGTGCCGTCGGTACAAAATCGGAAATGGATTTCCGTAAGCGTTGGGATTTATGGATAGACATTTAAGCTTAAAGATGCTATACTAAGCAGAGTTATAATATATGGAAAAGCAGTAGTGGATTGCCGGCGGCAGATGGGTATGCAATCCGCTTTTGTTGTATTTTAGAAATATCTTTTGCATTTTCGGGAAGGGGAAACATTGCCGTTACGGAATAAAAAGCGGAAGGAGTGAGCCGGATGCGGAATTACCGTCCGGAAAAACGTGGTATTATTGCAGCTATACTGTTTTTTTTAATTGCTTCGGTCATTGGGATATGCGGCATGTATTATACATTACTGGAGAGTGCCCGTATCTTGGGGCGGGACTTGGTACATAGCTATGTGCAGGATGAAGAACTCAATATTTCCAAGTTCCGGAATCAGATCAGCCTTGGGCTGATTTATTTGGATGAAATGAACGGAAGGAATGCGGGAGAAGAGGAAAAAGAGAAATGGGTAAGAGACTATTTCCATAAAATACAGGAGGCATTGCCCAATGTGGGAGTGGAAGCCTATGCCGTTATCGGGGGGCGGCTGATAACGGAAGATGATTGGGACGGTATGGAGGAATATGATTTTACCCAAAGCATATGGTACCGGAAAGCGGCGGAAGCCAATGGGGATGTGATTTTTACCGATGCTTATCAGGGACAGAGGGAAGATGCCGGGGAATGGGTGGTATCCATTGCAGCCATAGAGCCGGAAAGCGGGGACGGAATTGTCCTTGACTTAAGCAAAGAAACTTTCCGGGCGTTCCATGCCGGCCAGAGACTGCCGGAGAGCGGAGCCTATTATCTTTGCGATTCTAACGGTCAGCTGCTTTACAGCAATGTAAATGCTCGTGTTGCGGTGAGGGAAGAGGTATTGGAAAGCTTTGCCAGAACGCTTTGCGACAAGGTAAAGCGGGGAGAAGTAACGGAGCGGGATAATAATTTCATAGGTGAGAGCGGTAAAAAAAGAGGGGTTTATTTTTCTTATGAGGATAACGGATGGTTTTGTGCCCTGACAATGACCTATGATGAATTACTGAAAGGGATGCGCAGCCTCTTTGGCTGGTATGTGGCTGTGTTCGGTCTGTTTCTGCTGACGGCGGTGCTGATGGGATTCAGGAATCGGCAGTTATCCATAGTGGTTAAGAAAGAACGGGAAATTGTACAGTCATTGGGAAATTCTTATTATGCTTTTTACCGCGTGAATGTACGTCATAATACTTATGAGATTATAAAAGGATCCGAATATATTAATGAAAGAACCGCAGCCAAAGGAGAGTATACCCAGCTGCTTCATATGCTGGCGGGGATTATGGATACGGAGAGCGGAAAGGAGTTTCTGCAGAGTTTCTCGGCGGAGAAGGTGAAAGAACTGATTAAGAATCAGGTGGAAGGGTTCGGCGGCGAGTTCCTGCAGCGATTCGGGGAGGAATACCGTTGGGTCAATGTAAGCCTGTTGGTAGATCCGGTTCTGGGAGCAGACGAGGGGGTGCTTTGCTTCCGGAAAATTCATGAGGAGATGCAGCATCAGCGGGAATACCAGAAACTGTTGGAAGATGTGCTGGAAACTGCGGAAATGAATGAAAAGTCGCAGAAGCAGTTCTATGCCAATATGAGCCATGAAATGAAAACGCCGCTGAATATTATAATAGGAATGGCGGAGATGGCATCACAGCCGGATGCTGCAAAAGGCAAAGTGGCAGATTGCTTAGAACGGATAAAGGATACGGCAAGACAGCTGACAGGTCTGATTAACGATATTTTGGAAAAATCCAGACTGAATCAGACCGTCACGGAGCAGAGGATGCCCTTCTTTAACATAGAGGAAGCATTGCTTGCTGCCGTTGGGGACTTTAAGTGGCAGGCGGAACAGGAGGGCAAGGAATTTTCGGTAGAAATCGACATTACGGACCGCATGGTAAACGGAAATGTCCGATATCTGATACAGATATTGAATCAATTGTTTTCAAATGCCGTAAAGTTTACCAATGCCGGCGACCGGATAACGGTGAAAATGCATCAGGCAGGGGAAGGGGATAAGCTGCGGTATAATTTTACCGTGGAAGATACGGGAATCGGAATGGCTAAAGAATTCCTTCCGAAGCTGTTTGACCCTTATGCCACGGTGAAGCGGTTCGAAAGACAGAGGGGCGGAAAGGGGCTGGGGCTTGCAATCGTAAAGAATCTTGTGATGAAGATGGGCGGAACCATTCATGTGGACAGCGAATTAGGAAAGGGAAGCAGTTTTCTTGTGACGATTCCTTTTATGGCTAATACTTTGTCGGAGGATGCCGCGGACACAGACATGCGGGAGGGGGATGACGGAAAAGGCGGGATTTATGAACAGGAGCTGCCGGAAGAACATTCATGCATGGGAAAAGACGCGGGGAAAGACGACGGAAAGGGAAAGGAACTGACAGGCTGTAGGATTCTCTTGGCGGAGGATAATCCGCTGAATATGGAGATAGCAGTGGAACTGCTTCATATGGCAGGGGCAGAGGTAGACTGTGCGGAGAACGGTCAGGAGGCGGTGGAACTTTTTGACAGGTCTGCGTTGGGCTATTATGATGCGGTGGTGCTGGATATGCGCATGCCGGTATTGGACGGCTGCGGCGCAGCGAAAGCAATCCGCGGCATGGGACGCCAGGATGCATCCACGGTTCCCATTGCCGCGCTGACGGCCAATACGCTGGCGGAAGATATGGCACGGACCACACGCGCAGGGATGAATGTACATCTGGCGAAGCCTGTGTTGGCGGAAAAATTATGGGATACATTATATGAACTTATCCAGGAATCCAGAAAACGGTAAAACAAAAATGTGGTATCATATGTAGGGAAGATTCCCGGAGACTGTGCATTAAAGGAGGGTAAAAGATGTTATACAATGAATTTCAGGATTTAAAATTATCGGCATTGGGACTCGGCGCAATGCGGCTTCCGGTTATAGACGGGAAAGATGCCCAAATTGACGGGGAGAAAACGGCTCGGATGGTGGAGTATGCCATGGAGCAGGGAATTAATTATTACGATACCGCTTGGGGATATCATGGAGGAAATTCAGAATTAGTGATGGGAGAAGTTTTAAGCCGTTATCCCAGGGAAGCTTATTATCTTGCCACGAAATTTCCGGGCTATGACCTTTCCAATATGGGCAAAGCAGAGGAAATCTTTGAAAAACAGCTGCAGAAATGCCGGGTGGAATATTTTGACTTTTATCTCTTCCACAATGTATGTGAGATGAACATTGATGCATACCTTGATCCGCAATACGGTATTTTCGATTATCTGATCAAGCAGAAACAAAACGGGCGCATCCGCCATTTAGGTTTTTCCGCCCATGGCAGTTTGGAGGTTATGACACGTTTTCTGGAAGCATATGGGGAGCATATGGAATTTGGTCAGATACAGCTGAACTGGCTGGACTGGGATTTTCAGGATGCCAAAGGGAAAGTGGATTTGCTGAATGAGCATCATATTCCCATATGGGTCATGGAACCTTTGAGGGGCGGCAAGTTGGCTGCTTTGCCGGAAAAATATGCCGGGCGGTTAAAATCGCTGCGGCCGGAAGAGGCGGTTCCGGCATGGGCGTTCCGTTTCCTGCAGAGTATTCCGGGAGTGACAATGGTTCTTTCCGGCATGTCCAATGACGGGCAGCTACAGGACAATATTCAGACCTTCCGTGAGAAAAGGCCTTTATCGGAAGAAGAGATGGCCGCCCTGCTTTCCGTTGCTAAGGAGATGCTGGGCAAAAAAACGCTTCCCTGCACGGCCTGTCATTACTGCGTGAGCCATTGCCCCAAGGGATTGGATATCCCTATGCTTCTGGAACTGTATAACGAACATACTTTTACGGAGGGCGGATTCATTGCGCCCATGGCTATGGCGGCGGTTCCGCCAGAGAAGCGGCCGAAAGCATGTATCGGGTGCAGAAGCTGTGAGGCAGTATGTCCGCAGCAGATTAAGATTTCGGAAGCGATGGCGGAATTTGCCTGTCTGTTATAAAAAGACAGGGACGGGAGAAAGGTCATGGATTTATTTGAATTTATGAGGAAGACCAATATGGAGAAGGATTCTCCGCTGGCGGCGAGGCTGCGTCCCAAAACTTTGGATGAGGTGGTGGGACAGCAGCATATTATCGGTAAGGATAAACTGCTTTACCGTGCCATTCAGGCGGATAAGCTAAGTTCCATCCTGTTTTACGGCCCGCCGGGCACGGGAAAGACGACCTTGGCAAAAGTGATTGCCAACACCACCAGCGCGGAGTTTACTCAGATCAATGCCACGGTGGCAGGAAAGAAGGATATGGAAGAGGTAGTGGCCAAGGCGAAAGACATGCAGGGGATGTATGGAAAGAAAACGATACTTTTTATCGATGAAATCCATCGTTTCAATAAGGGGCAGCAAGATTATCTGCTGCCCTTTGTGGAGGACGGGACAGTCATATTGATCGGGGCGACTACGGAGAATCCTTATTTTGAGGTAAACGGCGCTTTGATTTCCCGTTCGGTAGTATTTGAACTGAAGCCGCTGTCCAGGGAAGACATTAAAGCCTTGCTCCGCCGGGCGGTTTATGACAGTGACAGGGGGATGGGGGCTTATGAGGCGGAAATAGAAGAAGATGCCTTGGAATTTCTGGCGGATCTGTCAGGCGGTGATGCCAGACGTGCCTTGAATGCAGTGGAACTGGGAATCATGACCACGGAGAGGGGCGGAGACGGCAAGATACATATTACGGTGGAAGTAGCGCAGGAATGCATTCAGAAGAGAGTTATGCGTTACGATAAGACCGGAGACAATCATTATGATACGGTATCTGCATTTATTAAAAGTATGCGCGGCTCGGATCCGGACGCGGCGGTCTATTATCTGGCACGGATGCTGTATGCGGGAGAAAGCGTCACCTTTATAGCCCGCAGGATTATGATATGTGCATCGGAGGACGTGGGGAATGCGGACCCCCAGGCACTTCAGGTGGCGGTGGCCGCATCGCAGGCCGTGGAACGGATAGGGATGCCGGAGGCGCAGATTATTTTGGCGCAGGCAGCTGCTTATGTGGCCTGTGCCCCGAAAAGCAATGCGGCGGTAACGGCTATCGGCCAGGCCTCGGCGGCAGTGAAGGAGACGGGAAACCTTGCCATTCCCGTGCATTTGCAGGATGCACATTATAGAGGGGCGGCCAAATTGGGCCATGGGATAGGATATAAATATGCCCATGACTATCCCAATCATTATGTGGCACAGCAGTACCTGCCCTATGAACTGAGCGGAAGGGAATTTTATAAACCGTCCGGCAACGGATACGAGGCAAAAATAAGGGAACATATGGCGAAAATAAAAAAAGAGGCAGAGTAGATGAGGCTTGGAAAGCATGGGAAAGAGAAGGGGGAGAAGAAGACGGCCCGGGCGGCGGCAGCCGTTCTTATACTGCTGGCATTGGCGGCAGGCAGCATGACTCTCATATCCGGCAGAATTTCCCAACGGAGAGAGGAAGTGTTGGAAGCCGTCCGGTTGGCGGAGGAAGAAAGGCGCAGGGAAAAGGAGCTGGCAGAGGAGGAGGAAGAGAAAGCGGCTAGGGAACAGAGGGAGGCTGTCTATGAGTTTGGCTTGGAATCCGGCGCAAATGTCTTCGAGGCTGTCAGGAACCGGCCCCCTTCGGTAGAACTGGACGGAGAAAACACGCCGGATTTTGTGTCGATTGACTCTTGCAGGATTGACACAAAGACAAATAAGATTTCCGTCAGCGCTTCGGCGGAAGGGCTTCCGGTCAGCGACGATAAATTTTATTATCTTTTTTCCGTGAAACCTTATGCAGAAGATATTCCGGAGGACAAGGAGCCTTTAAAGAGATGCTATAAAGGAGAGCAGATGGTGTTCCATGTGCCCAGATATTTTGCCGGAACGGAGAGCGCGGTCCTGAATAAATTTGTAGTGGCAGTCAAAAAGGACAATGTTTATGTGCCTGTCAGCCCGTCGCATTACGTTACGAATCAGGGAGAAACATCCAGATATAAGGCAGGGGGAAATCAGAAGTCGTCCAAGAAAGGGCTTCTGGTCGATCCGAATAAGCTGCGTACATCGGAATTGGATGACTTAGGCGTAAAACATGCGGCATACAATATTCCGGTTTCACGCATCTTGGGGCCGTCCACGGACACGATCCATGAGACGGTTTATTACAAGTATAATGGAAAAAGCTATGCGTTTAACGGACAAGTTCTGTCGGAATATGATTTGGTATTCAGCATACTGACGGCCAAAGGGATAGAAGTATCGGCAATTGTCTTAAATGATGTGTCTCATTCTTATCCGCAGCTGCTGCATCCGTTGGCGCGTGGGGGAATCGGAAGTGCGCCCTATTATGCATTCAATGCCACCGATGGTGAAAGCTGTGAGTATTTGGCTGCCATAGGTGCCTTTCTGGCAGACAGGTATTCCGGCAGGTCGGGGAACAAAGGGCTGGTATCCAACTGGATTATCGGAAATGAAATCAATGCAAGAAAAGAATGGAACTATATGGAATATGTCAATCTGGAATCTTATGTGGAAGAATATGCCCGGGCATTCCGGATGTTTTATAATTCCATCAAAAGCATCAACGGCAATGCCAAGGTCTATATTTCCTTGGATCAGCAATGGGATCGGAATATCAACGGAAACAGGAATTATGATACTAAGGATATTTTGGATGAATTTAACCGGCAGATTAAGCAGGAGGGGAATATTGACTGGGGATTGGCCATACATCCCTACAACGTGCCTTTGACCACGCCTTATATATGGAATTCCAGCAAATATGTGAAAAAGTCTTTGGATACCCCTATGGTTACTATGGCAAATATTGAGGTGGTCACGGATTATCTGGAGCGGGAGGAATTTCTGACGGAGGATGGGGAAGTGCGTTCCGTTTCGCTGAGTGAACTGGGATACACGTCTTCTATGGGAGAAAATGTGCAGGCAGCGGCTATTGCGTATGCCTATAAGAAAGCCGAGGCAAACGAACATATCGATGCGGTTCTGTTTTCCAGGCAGACCGATGCCGTAGAAGAGATTGCACAAGGTCTTGCCCTTGGCATTAACCGTCCGGACGGTTCCCATAAATATGTTTATAATGTATACAAATACATGGATACGGATCAAAGCCAGGCCTATACGGACTTTGCCAAAGGCATCATCGGCATATCGGATTGGTCACAGATTGCGGAATGACTTAAAACAATTGTTCCGTCAGGTATTGATAGATTTCCTGATTTTTCTGCCGCCAATTATCGCAGATAGCGGCGGCAGACTCTTCGGTAGGGACGGAGAGCGTAAGGTCAATCAAAGTAACCTGTTTTTCCCGGGCAATCAGGTGTGCTTCATATTCTCCGTTGGTGGATTTGTAATAATCGGCCAGAACAGAGGATTCGTTTCTCATTTCTATTTCGTTTTCTTTGAAGAACTCGCTGATTTCCGTCCGGATGGCCTGACTGATGTTGTTCCGGAAAAAAGCCAGCGTACTGGCTCCCTCGGCCGTAAGGGAGAGATAGGTCCGGTTGCCTGTAGTATGGGCAGTAAGCATGGAGGATTCGCTAAGTTCACTGATGGCCCGCTGTAAAGTAAGGAAATTGGTATATTCTTTTTCCAAGATAAATTCGCTTATCTGTGCGCTGGTCAGAGGAAAATTCACTTTATCCAGCATATAGAGTATGATTAATTTATAAATGGTCAGCGGTTTGTGCGGCATAACACTTTTCTCCCTTCCAATATTTTCCCTGATAAGAGTTCTGAAGCTTCATGCGGTGATGAAGTGCATTCAGTACTTTTTTCTTTTCCAGGCTCCATGTGGGCGCGGCCAACAATTCCCTGGCTCCGTCTCCGGTGACGCGGTGAATCACCGTGTCCGGGGAAAGATGTTCGATACAGCTTATTACAATGTCCAGATATTCTTCCATAGTGAGAACCCGGAATTTTCCTTTTTCATAATCAAGTGCCAGGTCCGTTCCCCTCAATACATGGAGAAGCTGAAGCTTAATGCCGAAAACAGGCAGCCGGTTCAGATAATCCACGGTTTGCAGCATCATATTCCGGTCTTCTCCCGGAAGCCCTAAAATAACATGGACGATGACGGGAACCCCCAATTCATGCAAGGCCGTTACCGCCTGAACAAATCGGGAGAGGGGGTATCCCCGCCGGATGTAGGCCGCCGTCTCTTTATGGATGGTCTGGAGTCCCAATTCAACCCAAAGGAATTTATCAGGATAGTCATTCTTCAGAAGACGAAGCAGTGACAGAACTTCCGCCGGCAGGCAGTCCGGCCGGGTGGCAATGGAAATTCCGGAGACGAAGGGCAGTTCCAAAGTTTCCCGATAAAGTTTTTCCAGATACGGGACAGGGGCATAGGTGCAGGTATAAGCCTGAAAATATGCAATGAACCTTTCGGAGCCTGCCGTTTCCGTCCGAGCCGCCAAGGAATCAGGAGGAACGGCAAATTCGCCGCTGCCTCCTGAACTGCAGAAAATACAGCCTCTCGTATCCAGTGTGCCGTCCCGGTTGGGACAGGTAAAGCCGGCATCTATGGAAATTTTCTTCATACGGCATCCGTACCGGTTTTTCAGGAAAGCTTCCAACGAATAATATCGTTTGTCATGCCACTTTCCGGAAATGGTTTCTTTCAGAATCTCTTTCTGACTAAAATTCCGCTTGTCCATAAAATCAGACGATATGTGATTTTACCGCTTCGGCAACCACTTCCGCTACTTTCGGGTTAAAAGCCTCCGGCATAATATTGTTTTCGTTCAGTTCCTCCTCCGGAACCAGTCCGGCAATGGCATAGGCGGCGGCCAGTTTCATCTCTTCCGTAATCTGTGTGGCGCGTCCTTCCAAAGCACCTTTAAAAATGCCGGGGAATGCCACCACATTATTCACCTGATTGGGAAAATCGCTGCGTCCCGTGCCCACTACCTTTGCGCCGGCTTCTTTTGCCAAATCCGGCATAATCTCAGGCACCGGGTTTGCCATGGCAAAGAGAATAGCGTCCCGGTTCATGGAAGCCACCATTTCCTTGGTGACGATGCCCGGGGCGGAAACGCCCACGAAAATATCCGCACCTTTTAAGGCATCCGCAAGAGAACCTGTTTCTTTGTCAGGGTTTGTGATGACAGCCATTTTTTCCTGCATCCAGTTCAGCCCTTCCGTCTCCGTGGAAAGAATGCCTACTTTATCGCACATGACAATATTGGAAAAGCCGTAAGTAAGGAGCAATTTGGTAATGGCAACGCCTGCGCTGCCGGCTCCGTTGACGACTACTTTGCATTCCTCTTTTTTCTTTCCCGTTACCTTTAACGCATTGATTATGCCTGCCAGCACTACGATTGCCGTGCCGTGCTGGTCGTCATGGAAAACAGGGATATCCAATATTTGCTTCAGCCGTTCCTCAATCTCGAAGCAGCGGGGCGCGCTGATATCTTCCAGGTTAATCCCGCCGAAGCCGGGAGCCAGATAAGTGACTGCCTTGATGATTTCCTCCGTGTCCTGTGTGTCCAGACAGATGGGGACAGCGTTCACGCCGCCAAATTCCTTGAATAGGACAGCTTTTCCTTCCATTACAGGCATGGCGGCGTAAGGGCCGATATTGCCAAGGCCGAGGACGGCACTGCCGTCGGAAACTACGGCTACCGTATTGGCTTTCATCGTATAGGCATACGCCGCCTCTTTATCCTGTGCGATAACCTTGCAAGGCTCCGCGACTCCGGGGGTGTAGGCATAGGAAAGGTCTTCCCTGGATTTTACGGGTGTTTTGGATACGGTTTCCAGCTTTCCGTTCCATTCTCTATGGAGTTTTAATGCTTTTTCGTTTGCAGTCATATTGTTAACCTCGCTTTGCAGATATATTTTGTCTTTTTTCTTTTATGTCTTAATCATCATATAATATTTGGGGCGGCTCTGCAAGTGGGGAGGGGGTTTTTGTGTGCTTAAAGTTGTTGGGGAGGGCGGACGCGCCTGCCGGAGTTGTTTTCCGTCGGCATTCCCTGCTGCCCACGGCGGCTAAACTCCCTTCGGTCAGACAACGCCGCCTGGAGCGGCAGCAAGCCAAACCGGAAAAGCAGTAAGATCTATCGTCATTTTTTCAGATGAAATCATTCATTCATCCTCTCCGTCCTAAGCAGGCAGCAGGGAATGCCTACGGAAAATAACTCCGGCAGACGCTGTGAATTGGCTTGCGTAAATGGGGGAAGTGGAGTGGGATAGTGGCTTGGTTTTGGCGGTTTGGGGAACCGGGATTTGGGGTGCGGGAGTTTTATATTTGGGGGCGGAAAGATGCGTCTTCTGACCGCCGAAAAAAGTACTTCCTATTTTAGGAAACTTGTTGTATAATGGAATCCATATGAAAATGTTTAGATGCAATTCCGTTAACATATCGGTTAAAAAACCCCGGAAATGAAGAAAACAGATATTATATTAAGATTCATTATACTTATAATAAAGGAATGTGGAGGAATATATGAGAGAAAAGTATGAATCACTGGCGCTTGTTAATTTGAAGGAAATTGCAAAGGCAAGGGGCATCAGGGGCACTTCCGCGATGAAAAAGGCTGAGTTGGTGGAGGCTATGCTGCGGGAAGACGAGAAGGAAAGGGAAGCAGCAAAAGAACCGGTAAAAGAATCAATAAAGGAAGCAGTGAAGGAATCAGCTAAAGAATCAGTGAAAGAGCCGATAAAGGAGTCGGTTAAGGAAGCGGTAAAAGAGCCGGAGACGAAAGAGCGGGATGCTTTTCCGAGGAAAATGAACATGGTCAGGAAGCCTGTGGACAAGCGGGGGGAAAATAATGCGGAAGAGGAGAAGTACCCCACGGATCTGGACAGCGGCATAACGGCTCACGGAATATTGGAAGTTATGCCGGACGGCTTCGGATTTATACGCAGTGCCAATTATCTTCCGGGGGAAAACGATGTATATGTGGCTCCCAGCCAAATCCGTCGTTTTAATCTGAAGACGGGGGATATTCTGGAAGGAAATACAAGGATTAAGACACAGAATGAGAAATTCAGTGCTCTGCTATATGTGAAAACCATAAACGGATATACGCCGGATATGGCGGCGCGCCGCTGTAATTTCGAAGATATGACGCCTATTTTTCCGGATGAACGGCTGAAACTGGAGATATCCAGCGCTTCCGTTTCCATGCGTATCATGGATTTAATGAGCCCGGTGGGGAAGGGGCAGAGGGGGATGATCGTTTCTCCGCCAAAAGCCGGCAAGACTACGCTGCTGAAAGAAGTGGCAAAGTCAATTAAGCTGAATTCACCGGAAGTGCATCTGATCATTCTTCTGATTGACGAGCGGCCCGAAGAAGTGACGGATATTAAGGAGGCGATTGAAGGGCCGAATGTAGAGGTGATTTATTCCACGTTCGATGAATTGCCGGAGCATCATAAGAGGGTGTCCGAGATGGTGATTGAAAGAGCGAAGCGTCTTGTGGAGCATAAGAAAGACGTGATGATATTGCTGGACAGCATCACTAGGCTGACGAGGGCGTATAACCTTACCGTGCCGCCGAGCGGACGGACACTTTCCGGCGGTCTGGATCCGGCGGCGCTGCATATGCCGAAACGTTTCTTCGGGGCGGCGAGAAATATGCGGGGCGGCGGCAGCCTGACCATTCTGGCTACAGCAATGGTAGGCACGGGAAGCAAGATGGACGACGTGGTGTACGAAGAGTTCAAGGGCACGGGCAACATGGAAATGGTGCTGGACCGTAAGCTTTCGGAAAAGAGGATGTTCCCGGCCATTGATATCCCGAAATCCAGTACAAGACGCGATGACCTGCTGCTGTCCGAAGAAGAGCAGGAGGCCATGAACATAATGCGCAAGGCATTGAACAGCCTGAAGCCGGAAGAGGCAGTGGAAAAAATATTGGATATGTTCTCCAAGACGCGCAACAATGCAGAATTTGTGCAGATGGTAAAAAAGATTAAGTTCTTTTCATAAAATACTTGCATGATGCCATAAGCTGTGATACAATAAAAAAGCTGTTTGGTGTAAGACAAGCAGCATAACTGCCGCAAAGGCAGAAGAGGATGAGAACAAATATGAATTTAATTATAGAGAGGTGAAAAAGATGAAAGAAGGAATCCATCCTGTGTACCATCAGGCAAATGTAACTTGCAACTGCGGAAATAGTTTCGTAACGGGATCCACAAAACCGGAAATCCATGTGGAAATCTGCTCCAAGTGCCATCCGTTTTATACCGGCCAGCAGAAATCTGTAAGGGCTGACGGACGTATTGACAAGTTCAATAGAAAATACGGCGTAAAATAAATCTGTTGCAAATAAGTTTACTTTAAAAAAGGTTGAGGTGTATTATCTCAACCTTCTTTAAATATGTGAGGAATTTGGTGTTATGAAGAAAGACAAAGGCAATCGTTATTCCGGCATCGGCGGGCAGGCGGTATTGGAAGGAGTAATGATGAAAAACAAGGATAAGTATGCAGTGGCAGTGCGTAAGCCCAACGGTGAGATTGATGTGGAAGTGGATGCATATCCGGGAATCCTGCATGGCAGTGCGCTGAAAAAAATACCGTTTATCCGCGGAATTTTCAATTTCCTTGATTCCATGGCGTTAGGGATGAAGACATTGAACCACTCCGTTTCGTTTTATGAAGACGAAGATGCGAAAGAAACGGCAGCGGACAAGGTGATGGGGAAGCTGTTTAAGGAAAAGGCGGAAAATGTCATGCTTGGAATCGTGACGGCATTTTCCATAGTCCTTGCCGTGGCAGTTTTTATGGTATTGCCCTACTTTATCACGTCATTGTTTGAAGAATATATACGGAATGCATCCGTCATGGCGATCTTGGAAGGGGCAATAAGGATTCTGATTTTTGTGGGATATATAGTGGCCATTGCCATGATGAAGGATATAAAAAGGCTGTATCAATACCATGGGGCGGAGCATAAATGCATTAACTGCATTGAAAAAGGCCGACCTCTGACGGTTCACAATGTGATGCGCAGTTCCCGGCTTCATAAGAGGTGCGGGACGAGTTTTATGTTTTTTGTAGTATTTGTAAGTATTATCGTTTTCTTTTTCATTCGGGTAGAGCAGCCGGTTCTGCGTATTTTGCTGCGGATTGCCCTGATACCTGTTATTGCCGGCGTTTCGTATGAAATCATCCGGCTGGCCGGCAGAAGCAATAATATTATCGTGCGGCTTCTTTCGGCTCCCGGGATGTGCCTGCAGAAGCTGACTACAAAGGAACCGGATGCGGAGATGGTACAGGTGGCCATGGCATCCGTGGAGGCGGTTTTTGACTGGAAAGCATATCTGTCGGATACTTTCGGTTATGAAATAGACGATTCCTGGCTGGTGGATGAGCCGGCCGAGGAGGAAGAGGAAGCATAAAGGCAAGAGGAAGTAAGAGAGAGCATATATGAAGTATAAGGAAATATATGACTGGGGTGTCCATGAACTGGAGGCTGCAGGCATTGAAGAATGCGCATTGGATGCCAGACTGCTTTTGGAGCATGTCTGTCACACAAACCGGAACGATCTGCTTGCCCACGGGGAGCGGGAAGTGGAAGAGACGGAATGCAGAACTTATTTTTCGCATATTGCAAAGAGGAAAGGATATATGCCTCTGCAGTATATTACCGGCCTGCAGGATTTTATGGGGCTGACATTTGAGGTAAACGAACATGTATTGATTCCCAGGCAGGATACCGAGGTGCTGGCGGAAGAAGTAATGCGCTTTCTGCACGATGGGATGGATATCTTGGATATGTGTACCGGTTCCGGCTGTATTCTGCTCAGTTTGCTGCATTACTCTAATCGGTGCACCGGAATCGGTGCCGATGTTTCAAAAGAGGCTCTGCAGGTGGCGGAGCGAAACGGCCGGAGGCTGCTGACAGGAAAGCAGGATATGCTTTTTGGGGAAACGGCCGGACCGAAAATCTGCGGGCGGAATTTGCAGGAACCTGTGGCCGGCGGGACGGAGAATCCTAGGAGTGAGGGGAAAAACTGCCGGTTCGTGCAAAGTGATTTGTTTGAAAATATAAGCGGCCAGTTTGATATCATTGTTTCCAACCCGCCCTATATTCCTGCCAAGGATATACCGGGGCTGATGGCAGAGGTGCGGGAGCATGAACCTCTGTGTGCTTTGGACGGAAAAGAAGACGGGCTTTATTTCTACCGGGAGATCGTCCCGCAGGCAGGCGAATATTTGCGTAAGGGCGGGTATCTTTTTTTTGAGATCGGCTGTGAGCAGGCGGCACAAGTACGGAATATCATGGAAAAGGAAGGTTTTCGGGACGTTACCGTTGTCAAGGACTTTGCGGGGCTGGACCGGGTAGTGTACGGCTGGAAGTAGGGTGCGGACGGGATAATGCGGAAAAGCGGATAAAGTTTACCGGCTGCAGAAATTAATGATGGACGGCATCCGCCGGTCATGCAGGCCGGACTTAGGACGGCCGGAGAAGAATGGCCGGATGCTTGTCTATGGGAAGAAAAGGGACAGAATGAAAGGAAATGGAAATGTTTGATAAATTGGAAGATTTACTGATTCGGTTTGAAGAAATAATGGGTGAACTGGGTGAGCCTACCGTTACCAATAATCAGCAACGGTTTCGCATGCTGATGAAGGAACAGAGCGACCTGACGCCTATAGTGGAAGCATATAAGGAATATAAGAAGTGCCGGCAGGATATTGAGGACAGTCTTTCCATGCTGGAAGAGGAATCCGATGAAGACATGCGGGAAATGTTAAAGGATGAACTGAATGCCTCGAAGAAACGTGTGGAAGAACTGGAAAAAGAACTTAAGATACTCCTGCTTCCCAAGGATCCAAATGATGACAAAAACGTAATTGTGGAGATACGGGCCGGGGCAGGCGGCGACGAGGCAGCGCTTTTTGCGGCAGAGGTATACCGTCTGTATGTGCATTACGCGGAGAGTCAGCGGTGGAAAGTGGAAACGATGAATGTGGATGAAATCGGCATCGGCGGAATGAAGGAAGTGAATTTCATAATCAGCGGGCAGGGAGCATATTCTAAGCTGAAATATGAAAGCGGCGTACACCGCGTGCAGCGTGTGCCGGAAACAGAGTCCGGCGGGCGTATCCATACTTCCACCATCAGTGTGGCAGTCATGCCGGAGGCAGATGAGGATATTGACATTGTGATAGAAGACAAGGATATCCGTGTTGACGTCATGCGGGCTTCCGGAAACGGAGGGCAGTGTGTCAACACTACGGATTCTGCGGTGCGGCTGACCCATTATCCCACAGGGATTGTCGTATACAGCCAGACGGAAAAATCTCAGCTGCAGAATAAAGCGAAAGCATTTGCATTGCTGAGATCAAAGCTTTATGATATGGAACAGCAGCAGAGGCATGACGCAGAGGCCGAACTGAGGAGAAGCCAGATCGGCACGGGGGACCGATCGGAAAAAATCAGGACGTATAATTTCCCCCAAGGCCGGGTGACGGATCACAGAATCAATCTGACGTTATATAAATTGGATAAAATTATGAATGGTGACATTCAGGAAATTATTGATGCATGCATTGCAGCCGACCAGGCGGCGAAACTGGCAAAAATGGGAGAGAATGAATAAGAAAAGCACATTGCTGTAGGCAGGCGGGGAAATGGAGAAAACGGAAAGGGCTTTATGAAAGAAAAGGAGTTTATGAAGGAAGAGGAGTTTTCTTTGGAGCGGGTACGGAAAATATTCGAGAAGGATCGGTTTGCCACGGAAAACGGTATGGTAATAGAAGAAATCGGGGATGGTTATGCTAAGTGCAGCTTACGGCTGACCGACAGCCACCGCAATGCCATGGGGGCAGTGATGGGAGGAGTATCCTTTACGCTGGCCGATTTTGCCTTTGCGGTAGCGGCAAACTGGCGGGAGATAGGCATGGTATCGCTGAATTCGAATATTGCTTTTCTTGGCACTGCTAAAGGGGAACGGCTGGTTGCGGAGGCGGTCTGTGTGAAAGCCGGGCGTTCTACCGGATATTATCGGGTGGACGTGCATGATGAATGGGGGAATCCGGTTGCCGCCGTCACGTCCACAGGATTCCGGAAAGGGAAGCAGGAACCTGACATCGGGAAAATTTTATGCTAGGAGGACAGGACAGATGAAAATACGGCGTGCGCAGGAAAAAGATTTAGGACGTATCCATGAACTTTTAGTGCAAGTATGCATGGTACATCATAAGGGGCGGCCTGACTTGTTTCAGGGGAACGGAAACCGTAAGTATACGGACAGTCAGCTGCTGGAAATTATCCGGGATGAGGGACGGCCGGTATTTGTGGCGGCAGATGAGACAGACAGGGTTCTCGGATATGCATTCTGTATTCTGAAGCAATATAAGGAAGACAACATACTGACGGATATCAAAACCCTTTACATAGACGATTTGTGCGTGGATCAGGAGATCCGCGGACAGCATATCGGAACATCTTTATATGAGGAAGTGCTGGAATTCGCCAAAGCAAGCGGCTGTTACAATGTGACGCTGAATGTGTGGAGCTGCAATGAGCCGGCCATGAAGTTTTATGAAAAATGCGGGCTGAAGCCGCAGAAAGTAGGAATGGAGACAATTCTTGGGCAATGACATTGCCAATGGCAGCAAAGGAATTAGGTTTCTGCGATATTTTAAAGGATATTCTGGAAGAAGTGAAAGAAGTATGCTATAATTTGGAAAAGCGGTTCGGAAGGAATCTTTCCGACACGCTCCTGGAAAAGGAAATAGTTCTGCAGGGAGACAGGATATGGGTATAGTCGGCAAATTGGGATTAGAAGATATAGTGGCGGGCATTCCGGGAGGTTTTTTTATTTACCGTGCGTACGGAGAGGAAGAGATTATATATTCTAATCATGAAATCTGGGATATATACAATTGCAGTTCGGAAGAAGAATTTAATCAGCTGACAGGGAATAAATTCAGCGGCATGGTACATCCGGAAGATTTTCAGCGGGTGGAGAAAAGCATATGGGAACAGATCCGGGAAGAGAGGAAGAAATTTGATTATGTGGAGTACCGTATAATCACGAAGGACGGACAGATCCGTTGGGTGGAAGACTTTGGGCAGTTGGTGGAGAATGATGTTTACGGGGATATCTTTTATGTATTTGTCAGTGATATTACCGATAAAATGCTCCATGATATGCAGAAGCAGGAACAATATTGGAACCGCATTGAGGACAGGGCTCTTCTTCAGGCCGTGATTCAGAGCACAATTTTTGCATACAGGGAAGTTTACATAATTAATTTGCAGGATAATTTCGGAAGGATGATTTATCCGGATGACCAGAACGGCAATGAAACGGGGGATTATAAGCAGCTTGTGGAGCGGCATTTCCAAGAGGGGATTCTTCCGCGGGACAATGAAGATACGGTAAGGAGCATATTGCAGCCGGAAGCTATAAGGGCGGCGCTGATGGGAAAGAACAGCGTGGAATATCAATACCGTAAGCGTAAAGAAGACGGAACGATGGAGTGGTGCGCTACTACGGTTACGGTAAGCGAGAGGATAGACGGCATTCCTGTTATGGTGGTGATGTGCGTACGCAGCGTGGATAGTATTGTCAAAAGGGAAGAACAGCAGAAATCCATCCTTGAGAATGCGCTGCTGAATGCAAATCAGGCAAATGAGGCAAAGACTGTATTCCTGACGAATATGTCTCATGATATGCGTACGCCCATGAACGGAATCATGGGATTTTGCGATTTGGCATTAAGGCATGTGGGAGAGCCGGAGCGGGTAAGAGACTGCCTGATGAAGATATTGGAATCTTCCCATACGCTGCTTGGCATTATAGACAATATGCTGGATATGAGCCGTATCGAGTCGGGGCAGCTGAACTTGGAGAGAAGCGAGAACAACTTGGTGCAGATCATGAATGATGTCCATGGCTTACTGAAGGAAGGGATGGAAAGTAAGTATATTACCTATCGGCTGGATATGAGCGGGGTGGCGCATGAATGGGTATACTGTGACTTGCTGCGGATGCATCAGATTCTGGTCAATGTGATGGGAAATGCGGTGAAATTTACGGAGCCGGGCGGTGCCATAACCGTTACGGTAAAAGAGGAGCCGTCTTTAAGCAGCGGCATAGCCAATTATGAGTTTAGGATAAAGGATACAGGAATCGGCATGACGCCTGAATTCCGGGAAAAGGTATTTCAGCCTTTTGAGCGCGAGAGGACTTCCACTGTTTCCAAAATACCGGGAACGGGCTTGGGGCTGGCGGTCACGAAGAACATTGTGGATTTGATGAACGGCAATATTGAGGTGGAAAGCGAAGTTGGGAAAGGGAGTGAATTCATTATCTCTCTGTCCTTCCGGATCAGGAAACAGTCACTGAAGATGGGCGATCTGCTCCAAATGGCAACCGAAACAATGAATACGGACAATCTGGCAGGCAAATGTGTGCTTTTGGTAGAAGACAACGAACTTAACCGGGAGATTGCCAAGACATTGCTGGAAGAAGAGGGACTGATCATCCATGAGGCTGAGGACGGCGATGTGGCAGTGGAAATGTTAAGGAACTCACAGGGATTGTATGATTTTGTCCTGATGGATATTCAGATGCCGCGCATGAACGGTTATGAGGCGACTAGGGCGATACGGAAGCTGGAAGATAAAAAGCTGGCAGGGATACCCATTATTGCCATGTCAGCCAATGCTTTAGAAGAGGATAAAAAAGAGTCGCTGCGGGCAGGCATGGATATGCATCTGGCCAAGCCGATTGAGATGGATAAAGTTTTGGCAGCTTTAGAATGGATGATGCTTAAAGAGTGACGGTTTAGCCGTGACAGGGAATCCGCAGAAGGGAAAAGTCTGTACAAAGGCACTTCCCTTCTGCGGATCCAAGGATTATTCCCGCAGGCAGCGGGGCATCGGGTTGTTTTTAATATTTGTTTTCACTGCTGTCGGAGGGTTCGCCGCCCGGGCCGTCTCTCCTTGGCACTTCGTCAGGAATGATATCTAGCGGCAAGTCTTCCTCCGGGATATTATGATCGTCATACAAATTATCACCAGATATTCTTTTGGTGGGAGTTCCCTTATTATTTTTATATTCCATTTTTCCGGCTCCTTTCCATAGGTCTGCAATGGCTGTGCCGTCCGTGTTTTTTCTGAACGGCATTTAAAGTATATGTATTTTTTATGAAAAAATACTAGTAGCACAGGTCAAAAATCCGGGAATAATTGACATAATTTTGCCGGCAATCAGATGCCGTGAAGAAAGATAAATAATAGTGAAAATGCAGAGGAAAGAGAGGGGACGGAGGCAGTTTATGAATGAGCATAGTAAGGTTCTGAAGCAATATTTTGGATATGATACGTTCAGGGAAGGGCAGGAGGAATTGGTGGAAAGCATTCTGAGCGGACAGGATACCTTTGGGATTATGCCTACAGGAGCAGGAAAATCCATATGTTTTCAGGTTCCGGCATTGATTCTGAAAGGAATTACGCTGGTAGTCTCGCCTTTGATTTCCCTGATGAAAGATCAGGTGGAAGGGCTGAATCAGGCAGGGGTGCATGCGGCCTATCTGAACAGTTCCCTGACGGCCGGGCAGTATCAGAAGGCCTTGGGGTATGCCAAGGAAGGACGGTATAAAATCATTTATGTGGCGCCGGAACGTTTGGTGACGGAGCATTTCTTGGATTTTGCTTTACAGGCAGATATTTCTATGCTGGTGGTGGATGAAGCCCATTGTGTATCCCAGTGGGGGCAGGATTTCCGGCCAAGCTATCTGAAAATCGTGGAATTCATTCAGAAACTTCCGGTAAGACCCATTATCAGTGCATTTACGGCCACGGCCACAAAAGAAGTACGGGACGATATTATAGACATTCTTTTATTGCAGAACCCGAAAGTGGTGACTACCGGGTTTGACCGTCCGAATCTCTATTTTGCGGTGCAGGCTCCCAAGGATAAATATGCATCCATGAAAAATTTTCTGGAACTTCATGCGGGGCAGAGCGGTATTGTATACTGTCTGACAAGGAAGTATGTGGAGGAAGTGTATGAAAAACTAATGAAAGACGGTTTTTCGGTGACAAAATATCATGCCGGGCTTTCAGACGGGGAGAGAAAGAAAAATCAGGAGGATTTTATATACAGCAGGTCGGAAATCATGGTGGCAACCAATGCGTTCGGCATGGGAATCGATAAGTCTGACGTACGGTTTGTGGTACATTATAATATGCCCAAAAATATGGAAAGCTATTATCAGGAAGCAGGGCGTGCGGGACGGGACGGAGAAGCGGCGGAATGCGTTCTGCTGTATGCCGGGCAGGATGTGGTGACCAATCAGTTTTTTATCGAAAATAATAATGAAAATCAGGAACTGGACGAAACAAGCAGAAGGATGGTGGCAGAGAGAGACAGAGAAAGGCTTCGTAAGATGACTTTTTACTGTTTTACCAACGAATGCCTGCGGGATTATACCTTGCGTTATTTCGGGGAGTACGGCAGCAATTACTGTGGGAACTGCTGTAACTGCCTGACTCAGTTTGAAAGTACGGACGTGACGGAAATTGCCAGAGGCATCGTAGGATGCGTGGAAAGCAGCCGACAGAGGTTCGGGACGAATGTAATCATCGATACGGTACATGGGGCGAATACGGCCAAAATACGCAATTACCGGATGGACGGGAACCCTCATTACGGAGAACTGGCCAAAGTGCCGGTTTTCCGCCTGCGGCAGGTCATGAATCACTTACAGCTTTACGGATACCTGAATGTGACAAGCGATGAATATGCAATCGTGAAGCTGACGGAAAAATCCGTGCCGGTACTGAAGGGGGAAGAGCAGATTGTCATGAAGCTGGCAAAGGAACAGGAGCATCCGGCGAAAATAAAAGGCGGCAGGGACGAAAAGGCAAAGCGCGGGCGGAAAGAGGCGGCTGCCGGTTTTTCCAAAGAAGAATTTTCGGAAAGGGAGGAACGGCTGTTTGGACGGCTGCGTGCGCTCCGGACGGAAATCGCAAGGGAGGAAAACGTACCGCCTTATATTGTTTTTTCCGATAAGACATTAGTGCATATGTGCATTATAAAGCCGAAGACCAAGGAAGCCATGCTGACCGTATCCGGCGTGGGGGAATTTAAGTATGAGAAATATGGGGAGAGGTTTCTAGGCTGCGTGCGGGAGGAGGAGATTTGACCTTGATGCGGTATACGGCAGAAGATAAAATGGAAGAATAATAGGAAGAAACAAAAGGGAAAATGAAAGAGGAGAATTATGGAAATCAATTGGAAAGAACTGGGTATGGAAGATAAAGGAATCATTACCCATTATTATGACATGGAACCGGTAAGAAATTGTGAGTTCACTTTTGCCAATAACTATCTGTGGGCTCCGTTTTATGAAATCCGTTATGCGGTAGTGGAGGATATGCTGGTCTTCTTATCGGATGAGGGCGAACTGTCCGTCAGCTATCCGCTTGGGAATGGGGACAGGAGAAAAGCCATAGATACACTGTCCCGGTATTTTGAGGAAATGGGGCATCCATTTAAGATGCATCTCGTATCCCCGAAACAGTTTGAAGTATTGGAGGGGCTGTATCCCGGGAGATTTCAGGTAGCGTATGACAGAGATGCGGCCGATTATGTATATGAATCGGAACGGCTGATTTCATTGGCCGGAAAGAAACTGCATGGAAAGAGGAACCATATTAACCGTTTCAAGGAAAATTATCCGGATTGGCAGTATGAGAGGATAACGGAAGGGAACGTGGCGGAATGCATAGCCATGGCGGAAGAGTGGAAAGCCCAGAACGGCTGTGGGGAAAGAGGGGAGAAGCACAATGAGTTCTGTGTCACCGTGAATGCTTTGGAAAAGCGGGAAGCGTTAGGGCTGCAGGGAGGATTGCTCCGTGCCGGCAAAAGAGTGGTCGCTTTTTCCATGGGGGAACCCTGCGGGAAGGATATGTTTGTAGTGCATATTGAAAAAGCCTTTGCCGAAGTGCAGGGAGCTTACCCTATGATTAACCAGCAGTTTGCGGAACATGAGGCGGCAGGTTACAAATATATTAACCGGGAGGAGGATACGGGGGCAGAAGGGCTCAGAAAAGCAAAGCTGTCTTATGACCCGGTCTTCCTGATGGAGAAAGGCTTGGTTACGGAAAGGCAGAAAGCCGGCGGAAAGGAAGGATAAGAGGATGGGTGAGGACAGAAGAATGGATAAGGATAAAAGCGGAAAAAAAGTGACGGAGCAAGTGAATCAACTGTTTGCATTCATTAAACAAAGCCCTACTTGTTATCATGCCGTGGAAAATGTAGGGAAAGAACTGGAAGCGGCAGGCTATCGGCAGCTGTCGGAAAGGGAGGAATGGGAACTGGATTTGGGCGGAAAGTATTATGTCACAAGAAACGGCTCTTCCCTGATTGCGTTTTGGCTGCCTGCCAAAGAGCCGAAGGGATTCCATATCATTGCTTCCCATAGTGATTCGCCCTGCTTCAAAGTGAAGGAAAATCCGGATATGCCTGCGGAGAATGCCTATGTCAGGCTGAATGTGGAGAAATATGGCGGAATGATATTGTCCACATGGCTGGACAGGCCTTTGTCGGTGGCGGGCCGGGTTGCGCTGGCAGGCAATGGGGGAGTTCGGAATGTGATGATTGACCGAGATTTGCTTCTTATCCCAAATGTGGCCATTCATATGAACCGTGACATGAATAAGGGAGTGGAGTACAATGTGCAGACGGATATGCTCCCTCTGTATGCCGGAGAGAACGGAGAGAAGTCTTTTCCGGAATTGGTTGCAGAAGAAACAGGGGTCAGCACAGAGGATATTCTTGGGACAGACCTGTTCCTTTATAACAGGGAAGAGGGGCGGATTTTCGGTGCGGAAGGGGAGTTTGCCTGTGCTCCCAGACTGGATGATTTAGCCTGTGTCTATGCATCCTTAAAGGCAATGCTGCATGGAATGCCGGAAGAATACGCAAATGTGACGGCTGTTTTTGACAATGAAGAGGTGGGGAGCACAACGAAGCAAGGTGCGGCTTCCACATTTCTGCAGGATATTCTTGTGCGGATTGCGGAATCTCTTGGAATGACAGGAAGCGGTTACCGCCGGCTTCTGGCAGACAGCTTTATGATTTCGGCAGATAATGCCCATGCGGTACATCCCAATCATCCGGAGAAAGCAGATCCCACAAACCGTCCGTATCTCAATCAAGGGATTGTCATTAAATATCATGGTGGGCAGAAATATACGACCGATGCCGTTTCGGCGGCATATATGAAAGAAATCTGCCGGAAGGCGGGTGTGCCTTGGCAGGCTTATGCCAACCGGTCTGATATTGCAGGCGGTTCTACGCTTGGAAATCTTTCTGCGGCATTGGTGCCGGTGGATGCGGCGGATATCGGCTTGGCGCAGCTTGCCATGCATTCTGCCTATGAGACAATAGGGACAAAAGATGTGGATTATATGGTAAGGGCAATGGAATGCTTTTTTGGCACCCCATGCATATGATATAGGAAATGAAAAGTGACAGACCGGCGGCATCCCCGGTCTGCCGCAGAATGAAGTCAGGGGAAAATATGGATTCGCAAAAAATAGAAAACATTCTGAATCTGGCATTGGATATAACGGATGAAGAGAGGCGGAAATCGCTTGGTTTGGATACCGGCTTTGACGAGACGAATAATCTGTGGGAAATCATTGTGAAATATAACGGAGATTTGCTGCGGCTGAACAGCCCGGTCATAATGGTAGAGGAACTGATTGCCGGCTATGCCATAGTTACACTGCCGAAGAACCTGATAGCCTCATTTGCCGAACTGGAAGAAGTGGAGTATGTGGAAATGCCCAAAAGGCTGTATTTCTCCGTTCAGCAGGGCAAGGAAATATCATGCATCCCGCCGGTAACGGCACGGGAACCGTATCTGAGCGGGGCGGGAACGATTGTTGCGGTAATTGATTCGGGAATTGATTACACGCGGATGGATTTCAGAAACCGGAACGGCGGAAGCAGAATTCTTTTTCTCTGGGATCAGACGCTTGTGCCGACAGAGGGAAGCGCGCAGAAGCCGCCGGAAGGGTTCCGCACAGGGGTGGAATTTAATCAGGCGCAGATTGATGAGGCTTTGGAAGCGGACGAAGGGGAACGGTTCCGTCTGGTTCCGTCCGTGGATGTCACGGGTCATGGTACGGCTGTGGCAGCCATTGCCGCCGGCAATGGCTCGGATTCGGGCGGACGTTATACAGGAGTGGCTCCGGAGAGCGGGCTGATTATCGTGAAGCTTGGAAATCCGAGAAAGGAGACATTTCCCAGAACCACAGAGATGATGAGAGCCTTGACATATGTGGCAAGGAAAGCGGTGGAATTGGGGAGGCCGGTGGCCATCAACATCAGTTTCGGCAATACTTATGGTTCCCATGACGGAAGTTCCCTGTTGGAGCGGTTCATAGATAATGTGACGGAGATAGGACGCAGCGTCATTTGCGTCGGGAGCGGAAACGAAGGTGCGGCCGGCGGCCATGCGGCCGGTGTGCTGGACGGCGGGAAAAGGATAGAACTGGCCATTGCAGCGTATGAGCGTTCGGTCAATGTACAGCTATGGAAGGAATTTGCAGATGCCTACCGCATTACGCTCATAGCCCCTGACGGAAAGCAGCAGCCCGTGGAAACGGAACGGCCGGGGACATTCCGGATGGGGATGGGACAGACGGAAATTCTTATTTATGTAGGGGAGCCTTCCCCCTATTCTGTAAATCAGGAAATCTTTTTTGACTTTATTCCAAGACAGACATATATTGACTCCGGTGTATGGACGTTTCTTTTAGAACCGGTGAAAACCGTAGGCGGGCACTATTATTTTTATCTGCCAAGCAGCACAGTGCTTAATGCAGGCACCCGTTTTTTTGTGCCCACTCCGGAAGTGACTTTCACAATTCCTTCCACCGCAGGGAAGGTGATTACAGTGGGAGCCTATAATGGTTTGTATGATTCCTATGCGGATTTTTCCGGCCGTGGATATCATTTGCAGGACAGCACGCAGGAGGTTCTGACAGGTGGCATCGTCAAACCGGATTTAGTGGCGCCTGGAGTGGAGATTACCATAAGCAACGGGCAGAGAGGCACACAGACTGTGACCGGAACCTCATTTGCCACGCCTTTTGTGACAGGGGCAGCGGCATTGATGATGGAATGGGGAATTGTGAAGGGGAATGATCCGTTCTTGTATGGAGAGAAGGTGAAAGCATATCTGCGGAGAGGGGCGAAGCCAATCAGAGGGGAGACAGAGTACCCGAATGCGAGAGTGGGGGCGTATGGTAATATAGTGTCAAGTTAGCAAGGAGCCAGTAAAATCAAGGGT
>CAJUIM010000025.1 GCA_910586275.1 uncultured Lachnospiraceae bacterium
CCTTCTATAAAATATTTCCTTCTATAAAATATTTCCTTCTATAAAATATTTCCTTTTATAAAATACTTCCTTTTATAATATTTTTCTTTTATCATATATCCCATTTATAATATTGCCCTTTCACACTCCAGAAACAAATACAAATGAACTGTACCATTAAATTTAGGCAAAAACAAAACGTATCATAAAGCGATATATTAAAAAAATGCTTTTTACGCAAAGTAGACGCAAAGTAAATGCGAAATAAAAATGATTACTTTATAATTTGTTCTGGTACTGTTCTAAATAAACAAGAAGTACCGAAATATCCGCCGGTGAGACACCGGATATTCTGGATGCCTGTCCGACAGATACCGGGCGGTAATCCATTAACTTCTGCCTTGCTTCCAGCCTTAGGCTTTTTATATCATTATAATCCAAGTCAGCCGGAATTTTTCTTTTTTCCGTTTTCTTAAACTGCTGCACCTGCCGAAGCTGACGCATGATATAACCTTCATATTTTATTTCTATTTCTACCTGTTCTATCACTTCTTCCGGCAAAGGTATTCTGCCTGCATCCAATTCTTCCAATAAATCATACGATAGTTCCGGCCTACAGATCAATTCTGCCATGGTTATTCCTGTTTTCAGCCCGCAGCTGCCTTTGGAAATCAAAAACTCCTGCACTTCCTTTGTAGCCCCTACTATAACTTTCTTTAAACGCTTAATTTCCTGGTCAATCAGTTCCTTTTTCTTCCGTGTCTCTTCATAAATTTCTTTCGGTATCAGACCAACATGATATCCTTTCTCTCTTAAACGCAAATCCGCATTATCCTGACGTAGCAATAATCTATATTCGGCTCTGGAAGTCATCATGCGGTATGGTTCAAAATTATCCTTCGTCACTAAATCATCAATAAGCACTCCTATATATGCTTCCGACCGGTCTATTGTTATCTGTTCTTTTCCGAAAACGGAAAGAGCTGCATTGATGCCGGCAATCAACCCTTGAGCAGCAGCCTCTTCATAACCGCTGCTTCCGTTAAACTGCCCTCCGCTGAAAAGCCCATGAATCTCCTTAAACTCTAAAGTAGGATACAATTGTTTCGGATTGATACAGTCATATTCTATCGCATACGCATTTCTCACAATCTTACAGTTTTCCAAACCAGGAACCGTCCGGTACATGGCAAGCTGCACATCCTCGGGAAGAGAGGACGACATCCCCCCCACATACATCTCGTTCGTATGCAGCCCTTCCGGTTCAATAAAGACTTGATGTCTTTCCTTATCCGCAAATTTTACCACCTTATCTTCAATGGAGGGACAATATCTTGGTCCGGTTCCCTCTATCACACCGGCATAAATCGGGGAGCGATCCAGATTTCCCCGGATAACTTCATGAGTTTTCTCATTTGTATAAGTGAGCCAACAGGATACTTGTTCAATCTGTACATCTTCTGATTTTGTGGAAAAAGAGAAAGGGATCACTTTCTTATCGCCAAACTGCTCCTCCATTTTGGAGAAATCCAGACTTCTCCCATCCATTCTGGCCGGAGTCCCTGTTTTAAACCTCCGCATCTCGATTCCCATGTTCTTCAAGGAATCCGTCAGATAATTGGCCGCCTGCAGGCCATTGGGTCCGGTATAAGTAATGGCCTCGCCGCACAGACATCTGGCCCTAAGATAAGTTCCCGTACAAAGCACTGCCGCCCTGCACTCATAAACCGCTCCGGTAAATGTTTTCACTCCGATTATTTTTTTCCCGGACTTCCTGCTTTCCGATATTTTTCCTTCATTACCTTCCATTGAAGTATCCAGGATAATTTCTTCTTTTTCACAATCTTCCCATAAAAGCTCACATATCTCTGCCTGCTTTATCGTTAAATGTTCCTGATTTTCCAATATTTTCCGCATGGCTCGGGAATATTCCGCTTTATCTGCCTGTGCCCGCAAAGAATGAACCGCCGGTCCTTTGGATTTATTCAGCATCTTGGACTGGATAAAGGTTTTATCTATTACTTTCCCCATTTCTCCTCCCAATGCATCGATTTCCCTAACCAAATGTCCTTTAGAAGATCCTCCTATGTTGGGATTACAGGGCATTAATGCTATACTGTCCACACTGACCGTAAAAATAACAGTTTCCAAGCCCATCCTTGCACAGGCAAGAGCTGCCTCACAGCCGGCATGGCCGGCACCCACCACGCATACATCCACCTTTTCTCTTATCTGTGTCACACCCATAAATACCTCCGTCTACTTCCCCATGCAAAACTCAGAAAAAATCTCGTTCACCAAATCTTCCCCTACTTCTTCTCCGATAATAGTACCAAGAGAAGCATATGCACTCATTAAATCTATGGAATAGAAATCTTCCGGCATATCATTTTCCAAACTTTTCTTTACTTGCAGCATACTTTCATAAGCATCCTTAAGAACTTCTTTATGCCGCATATTCGTTATTACTATCTCATCATTAAAAGAAATCTCCCCATGAAAAAACATTTCCTTTAATTTATTTTCAAATAAATCAATTCCCACATTTTCCTTTGTAGAAGTTCTTATAATTTCAATTTCCCTTTGACCGAAAGAAGGCAATTCTTTCAGAAATCTTTCCATATCAGAAAAAATACTTTCCTCGGTTATGGCCGGAACTAAATCTGTTTTATTTAAAAGCACGATTGCCTTTTTATCTGCAATTAATTTCATAATTTCATAATCGCTTTCATCCAGCGGCATGGAACCGTCCACTACATAAACAATCAAATCTGCTTCCGATGCATATTTTTTCGCCTTTTCCACACCGATTTTTTCCACTATATCCTCAGTAAAACGGATGCCTGCAGTATCCGTCACATTTAAACTGATTCCGTGAAGCCTGATGCTTACTTCCAGAACATCCCTTGTGGTTCCTGCCACATCCGTCACAATTGCCTTATCTTCTCCCACCAGAAGATTCAGCAAAGATGACTTCCCGGCATTGGGTTTCCCCACAATTACAGTATTAATCCCTTCTTTCCGTATTCTCCCATTATCCGATGCTTTCAGCAGTTTTTCCAATTCCTTAATTATTGTGTCTGCTTTTTCTTCCAGCCTTTCTTTATACCCTTCCAAACTGATATGTTCCGGATCATCCAATGCCGACTCTATAAAGGCAATCTCATAAATCAATTCCCCACGCAGTTTTTTCACGATATCCGAAACCGACCCTCTCAGCTGCCCCAAGGAACTTTTTAAAGCAAATTCATTTTTTGAATGAATGACATCCATTACAGCCTCTGCTTTTGACAGATCAATCCTACCGTTTAAAAATGCCCTTTTTGTAAATTCTCCCGGCTGTGCCAGTCTGGCTCCATGCTTCAATACCGTTTCCAGTACTCTCTTCACCACAAGTATGCCTCCATGACAGTTGATTTCCACCGTATCCTCCGCCGTATAACTCCTCGGCGCTTTCATAAGGCTCACCATCACTTCATCTATAATCTCATCCCGGCCGTTTTCATCATCCACAATAAACCCGTAATGAATGGTATGTGAATCAAAACGGGAAAACATCCTTTTCCCAGTTTTTGTCCTATAAATCTGATCCGCAATATGCACTGCATTCTCACCGCTTATCCTGACAATTCCTATGCCTGATTCCGACATTGCAGTAGCTATAGCCGCTATTGTACTTTCCATCCGTGACCCTTTCCCATCTATAATATTTCCGCGGATATATATAATTGCCATAAAGACCGAACATATTTTACGCACTTCAAAGTCTTTATGGCAACTATATAATACCCCATACTATTTTCAGTCAATTATCTTTTCAGAGTAACAACCACTCTGCGGAAAGGCTCGTCTCCTTCACTATGAGTAGTAACATACTTATCGTTCTGCAAAGCGGAATGAATGACCCTTCTTTCATAAGGATTCATAGGTTCTAAAGAAACAGGACGCTTCGTTCTTTTTACCTTATATGCTATGTTCTTAGCAAGATTTTCCAATGTATCCTTCCTTCTCTGCCTGTAATTCTCCGTGTCTACCTTAACCCTTATATAATTCTCTGCTTCTTTATTCACTACCAAAGATACTAAATACTGCAGAGAATCCAGTGTCTGTCCCCTTTTACCAATCAGGACGCCCATTTCGTCCCCACTCAGGTCAATATCCATAGAATTAGCGAGTTCATCATATTTTATGTTAACCACTACTGTCAGATTCATCGCTTCGAACACATCATCCAAAAACTTTTTCACATTGTCAACAACAGAATTCTTTACTTTTGCTTTTATGACAGCCGGCCTGGAACCTATGCCGAGAAAACCGGAAGACCCTTCATCTATTACTTCATATTCCAGTTTATCGCTGGTTACAAGCAGTTTCTGACAAGCTTCGGTAATTGCATCATTCACTGTTTTTGCTGATACCTGAATGTAATCCATTTTTATACCTCCCACTATTTCCTGTTATTCTTCTCATTATACTGTTTTACCATATTCGCCTTGGAAGCAATGCTGCCCTGCTTTGCATTGTTATTATAATATTCCGTGGACTTCCTGACTGCTTCATCTTTCTCTTCCTGCGTCATGCCTGAAACGGCACTAGGCTTAGAAGCTAAGGATTTGGTGCTCATAGTCGCATAGTCATTCAGCATTTTGGCATTTACGCCCCGTTTCTCAAGTTTCTTCTTGTTCTTTTCCACATTTTGCTTAATGACCTCATCCATATCCATTTTATCAATATGCTTATTAATGATAACCTGCTGGATACTTCTTACCACAGAACCGGCAATCCAGTATATGCCCATACCTGCAGGGAAAGAATAACAGAATACTGCAGACATAATTGGCATCATGACATTCATTGTCTTCATGGAAGAAGCCATAGGGTTATCTTGGTTATTATTTGACTCTGCCTGAGGCATCAGTTTTGTATTAATCCACTGCGTCAGAGCAGACAACACCGGCACCGCAAATGCTACCACTAACATCAGATAAGAACCGGTTTCCCAAGCTTCATGTACCATATAAGAAGGCGAATTCCCGATGTTCAGCCCAAGAAAATTGTTATAACGTTCCAAAATAGCAACCGTACTTTCCACTTCTCCAGTCAACGAAGCAAACCTATCCGAGATACTGTGCCACTCCGTCGTGGAAGCCCGGTTCAGCACATCAATGAAAGTATTCTGTATATATTCGGTATTCCCTCCCGTAAATGCTTCATTGGTAAACTGACCCGCGAACATAGCCGCATCCTTAAAAGTCTGGATAAACTCGGAACTGCCTGGCTGCTGAATCAGCTTGTCCACCAAAGGGAAAAATGCTTCTTTTATCTTTCCTACATAGGCCGGCATGGCATAAATAACGCGGTACAATGCAAAGAGAATAGGCATCTGAATCAAAAGCTGTACGCAGCTGCCTGTAGGAGAAACACCGTATTTGGCATATACCGCCTGTGTCTCCTCGTTCATCCTCATCATGGATTCATTGTCTTTTTTATTCTTATACTTTGCCTGAATCGCCTGAAGTTCCGGATTCATCTTAGCCGAAAGCTTAGAAAACTTCTGCTGTTTTATTGTAAAAGGCATCAACAGAAGATTAACCACAATGGTAAATAAAATAATAGCAAGACCGATATTAGGAATACCAATCTTATCCAGACAGAAAAAGATACCTTCCATTACATAGCCGAGCAGCTTTGCAATCGGCCCTATAATAAAAGTCTGATTCTGGGTTAAAATTATACCTGACAATTTCTTTCCTCCTTATTGGAAATAAGCTTTACACGTTCGTTTTACGGAACAGGGTCATATCCCCCTTTTGAAAAAGGATTACACCGCAGAATCCTCCAAGCCGCCATGCATCCCCCTTTCAGCGCCCCGTATTTCTCAACCGCTTCCATTCCATATTCCGAACAGGTCGGAAAGTAGGGACACTTCGTAGATTTCATCGGGGACAGATACCTTCTGTAAAATTTAATCATGTAAATAAGTAATTTTTTCATAACCATTTTCAAATCAACTCCATCTTCCGAATAAGTTTTTAATCAATAAAAAAATATCTTTAATATATGATGAAGTTTTCCGAGATGTAATAATGCGCTTTCAATATCGGCATAAGAGGCCGACGACGCATTGTTCCTTGCAACGACTACTATATCTAAACCACTATTAAATATATTTTCATGCAGCCGATAACTCTCTCTTACCAGTCTTGTAACTCTATGCCGTACAACACTGTTCCCAACTTTTTTACTGACTGATATCCCAAGCCTGTTCTGATCCGTTTTATTTTCTAACACATACATTACCAGAAATCTGTTGGCATAAGATTTTCCTTTTTTATAAACATTCTTGAAATCGTCATTCTTCTTTAATGAATTCATTTTTTATTTTTTTATAAGAGAAAAAAGGTCACAATACTGTGACCTATGCGGATAATCTCTTTCTTCCCTTTGCTCTTCTGGCTGCCAGAACTTTCCTTCCTCCCGGAGTACTCATTCTTTTCCGGAAGCCATGGACTTTTTTCCTGTGCCTCTTTTTGGGCTGATATGTCATTTTCATTCCTGATACACCTCCTTTTTAAACCTTTATCATAATCTTATTATTAATAAAAGGTAAACAATTTTGTTGTCATTAAATTTGTGTTAGAAAATATCATTACGATTATAAAGGATATTCCTTCTACCGTCAAGTAAAAATCGCCCAAAAAATGCTGAAAAAATCATGAAAAATGCCGTTTTTTTTTCTGTACCATATCTAGTGTCTCTTGCCAATTAATATAACAAAATATAGATACTTAAAAAGTTATCCACAAAATAGTTTTTATAACCATATTTTTAATAAACATATCCACATATTGTGTATAACATGTGGAAAACTCGGAAAAAGAATGTGAAAATAAAATGGACAACCCTGTACAATCGCCGTTTCACTTATATTTTAATATGTTGATATTTATTCTTATAGTTATGCACATAACAAAACATCCCTCTGACGGAACCAGCTTCTTATACACTGTTTTATCCCCAGACAGTGCATAACTTCATTCAGGAAATTATCCATTTGAAATTTTATATCATTTAAGTTAATATATAAATGCGGCATTGTCGCCTATGCAGTATGTCTGACATTGCATTATGGAATCGGAGGATTTTTCATGGACTTTATTCAAGAGAACTGGGAACTTATCAAACAGACCATTAAAAAGGAATATGACCTATCCAATATATCCTACAATACATGGATTTCCAACCTGAACTATTACAGTGCGGAAAATGATATCATTACGATTATCATACCTTCCGACCAGGCTCATGCCTTAAGCTACATAACAAATAAATATAAAAGCTATTTTCAGGTGACTATTTCCGAAATGCTGGATCATGATTATGATATTTCTTTCATTTTGGAAAAAGATATCGAAAAAAATGAATCCATTGAAGATTCCATGGAGACAAAAGCCTATTACAACATTAATTCCGAAAAAGCGAACCTCAATCCAAAATACCGTTTTGACACTTTCGTAGTCGGAAGCAATAATAAATTTGCCCATTCCGCCGCTCTTGCAGTGGCAGAATCGCCCGGCGACACTTATAATCCTCTTTATATCTATGGAGGGGCCGGCTTGGGAAAAACACATTTAATGCATTCCATCGGCCATTTCGTCCTGAAACAGAACCAAAATATGAAAGTGTTATATGTTACATCCGAACAATTCACAAATGAAGTAATCAACTCCATCCGAAGCGGTAATGCGGCAGACATGACAAAGCTCAGGGAAAAATACAGGACTGTGGATGTGCTTCTCATTGATGATATCCAATTTATCATAGGAAAGGAAAGCACACAGGAAGAATTTTTCCATACCTTCAACGTATTGCATGCCGCAGAAAAACAGATTATTATCTCATCCGACAAACCGCCGAAAGAAATGGAAACGCTCGAAGAGCGGTTCCGTTCCCGGTTCGAATGGGGTTTAATCGCAGATATACAGCCTCCCGACTATGAGACAAGGATGGCCATTCTTCAGAAGAATGCAGAAAATTTCAGAAAAAAGATTGGTGACGAAGTGTTCTCCTATGTGGCCACCAACATTAAATCCAACATAAGGGAACTGGAAGGAGCATTCAATAAGATTATTGCCTTCTCCAAATTAAATAATGTAGAAATCAATTTAGAAATGGCACAGGAGGCACTGAAGGATATTATTTATCCGGACAAGCAGAAAGAGGTCAATCCCACGCTTATCATAAATGTAGTGGCGGAACATTTCGGAGTAAATCCCGAAGATATTACTTCAAAAAAAAGAAATTCCGAATTTGTACAAGCCCGACAGGTTGTTATGTACCTTTGCCGTTCCATGACCGACACCTCCTACCAAAATATAGGAAAGCTCCTTGGAAAAAAAGACCATACCACCATTATTCACGGAGTCAATAAAATTACGGAAGAATTAAAGAATAATGAGGACTTGCGTAATAAGGTAGAAACTATCAAGAAAAAAATAAGCCCTTAATGTTAAAGGCTATGTGGGTAAATTGTAGATAACCCCTTTTCCTATGTTGATAACTTCGTTTAAGATGTATTTCCAATTTCATCTATTTTTAAACGTTAAAATTAATATGTGAATAAAAGGGGGCAATAAGCGAAGTTATATTTAGTTTTTCACATAGATTATGATTTCTTTTTCTCCTGAAAAATAGTATAATAGAAAGGGTTATACACAAATCAACAACCCTTATTAAGGATATTATTAAATTCATTATATATATAAATGTTTTTGCAGGCAGTTCATAAACCGAATAATTTCGTTTTCATGCGAAAGGAGTTATGCACATGAAATTAATATGTTCAAAATCAAATTTGCTCACCGGTGTACAGACCGTGGCGAAAGCAGTACCTAACAAAACAACAATGTCAATTCTCGAATGCATATTGATTGACGCAAGGGATGCGGAAATCAAATTGATGGCTAACGATATGGAATTAGGGATTGAGACAATTATAGAAGGAGAGATTGCGGAAAAAGGCATTGTGGCGTTGGATGCCAAAATATTTTTGGAGATTGTAAGAAAACTGCCTGACAGTGAGATTACCATAGTGACGGAGGATACTTTAAAGACTACCATCACCTGTGAGAAATCAAAATTTAATATTATAGGGAAATCAGGAGAGGATTTTTCTTATCTTCCCTCCATTGAGAAGATTGATTCCATCATCGTATCACAGTTCACCCTGAAGGAAGTAGTAAGGCAGACTATTTTCTCTATTTCCGATAATGACAATAATAAATTGATGACGGGCGAACTGTTCGAAATTAATGAAGATATACTGAAAGTAGTCTCTTTGGACGGACACAGAATATCCATCCGGAAAATAAGGCTGAAAAATTTCTATATGCCGAAAAAAGTAGTGGTGCCCGGAAAAACTCTGAATGAAATCAGTAAAATACTCTCCGGCGATACGGATAAGGATGTACATATCTTTTTCACGGATAAGCATATTGTATTTGAGTTCGACAATACCACTGTCGTATCCCGGCTGATTGAAGGCGATTATTTTAAAGTGGATCAGATGCTTTCCAGCGATTATGAGACGAGAGTGAGAATCAATAAAAAAGAATTTCTGAACTGCATTGACAGGGCTACTTTGCTTGTAAAGGAAGGCGATAAGAAGCCGGTTATCATAAATATCACGGAAGGTATGATGGAACTTAAGATAAATTCCGCAGTCGGAAGCATGAATGAGGAAATTGACATAGAGAAAAAAGGGAAAGATATTATGATTGGATTCAATCCCAAATTTCTTATTGATGCCTTACGGGTCATTGACGACGAAGAAGTGGATATTTATCTTGTGAATCCCAAGGCACCATGCTTTATAAGAGATGCCGATGAGAGTTATGTTTATCTCATCCTGCCTGTGAATTTTACGACAGTTGATTAGAATTTATTTTTTGCTGCAGTTTAACGAGGGAAAATATGGAAATAATAAAGATTAAAGACGAATATATAAAACTTGGCCAGGCATTGAAATTAGCCGGTTTTGTGGATTCCGGGCTGGAAGCCAAAGATGCGGTGATCAATGGTTCCGTAAAGGTTAACGGGGAGACGGAACTCCGCAGGGGAAAGAAATTGTATCATGGAGATATCGTGGAATACGGCAGAAACAAATTGCAGATAAATGCCGGCGGCTCCATATGAATTTTATAAATAAACAGGTGTAAAAATGATTATAAAATCTTTGGAGCTTATGAATTTCAGGAATTATGATTTTCTTGACTTGAAATTCAGCAAAGGAACAAATATCTTATATGGGGATAATGCGCAGGGAAAGACCAATATACTGGAGGCTATTTATATTTCAGCCACTACAAAATCCCATAAAGGGAGTAAAGACAGGGATATTGTCAATTTTCATGCGGAAGAATCCCATATAAGGACATACCTTGAAAAAGAGGGCATGGAATATAAGGTGGATATGCATCTCCGTAAGAATAAGTCAAAAGGGATTGCCGTTGACGGCCAGAAATTAAAAAAAGCGGCGGATCTTTTAGGCCTGCTGAATGTCGTTTTTTTTTCGCCGGAAGATTTGGGCATAATAAAAAACGGGCCTGCGGAAAGAAGAAGATTCGTGGATATGGAACTTTGCCAGCTGGATCATGTTTATCTGTTCAATCTGAATAATTATAATAAGATTATAAATCAGAGGAATAAACTGTTAAAGGATATGTCTTTTCATCCACAGCTTAAGGATACGCTGAATATATGGGATTCTCAGCTGATTGCTTTCGGATGCAGGATTATAGAGAGGCGTCATATTTTTATTGAACAGCTGAATGAGATAATCTATGAGATACATAGAAAACTTTCAGGCGGGAAAGAGGAACTATTTATCAGATATGAACCGGATGTGGAGACGGAAAAGTTTGAAAACGCCTTGCGGGAAAGTCAGGAAAAAGACATAAAACTGAAACAGACTTCCGTAGGGCCGCATAGGGACGATTTCAGTTTCATGGAGAGAGATGTTGATATCCGAAAGTTCGGTTCTCAGGGGCAGCAGAGAACGGCGGCGTTATCGTTGAAATTATCGGAGATAGAATTGGTGAAAAAAGTCACGAAGGATACTCCGGTGCTTTTGCTGGATGACGTATTGTCGGAACTGGATAGCAGCCGGCAGCAGTTTCTGTTAAATACCATCGGGGATATACAGACAATCATTACTTGCACGGGATTGGATGAATTTGTCAATAATAGGTTTGAAATTAACAGGGTATTTAAGGTGGCAGAAGGCACCGTAGAGAATGCTATGGTAAAATAAGGTTGAAAGGCATGGTAGAAAATGGGCAATCAGATGGATAATGAATACGGAGCGGACCAGATACAGATATTGGAGGGCTTGGAAGCGGTGCGCAAAAGACCCGGCATGTATATAGGGAGCACTTCTTCCAGAGGACTTCACCATTTAGTATATGAAATTGTGGATAATTCTGTAGATGAGGCATTGGCGGGATTCTGTGACCGAATAGAGGTGACGGTTCATAAAGATAATTCAATAACAGTGATTGATAACGGACGCGGAATCCCTACCGGGATCAACCATAAAGCCGGCATTCCTGCGGTAGAGGTGGTATTTACCATTCTTCATGCAGGCGGAAAGTTCGGCGGCGGGGGATATAAAGTATCCGGCGGCCTGCACGGCGTAGGGGCTTCCGTGGTAAATGCCCTGTCCAACTGGCTGGAAGTGGAGATTTTTCAGGACGGAAAAGTATACAGGCAAAGGTATGAGAAGGGGCATGTCTGCTATACCTTAAAGGTAACGGGTGAATGTCCTATGGAGCAGACAGGCACGAAGGTAAGTTTTAAGCCTGACGATACGATTTTTCAGGAAACTACGGAATTTGAGTTTGATGTGCTTAAGCAGCGTCTGAGGGAAATGGCATTTCTCACTAAAAATCTGAAGATTGTCCTTAGGGATGAGAGGGTGGAAACCGGGCAGGATCCGATAGAAAGAACTTTTCATTATGAAGGCGGCATTAAGGAATTTGTGACTTACCTGAACCGGAGCAAGACACCTTTATATGAGAATATCATGTATTTTGAAGGTTATAAGAATAATGTGTATGTGGAAGTGGCGATGCAGCACAATGATTCTTATACGGAAAGCGCATATAGTTTCGTAAATAATATAAATACGCCGGAGGGCGGCACTCATTTGGTAGGTTTCCGCAATGCCCTTACAAAAACGTTCAATGATTATGCAAGGAGCAATAAGCTGTTAAAAGAAAGCGAGCCTAACTTAAGCGGTGAGGATATAAGGGAAGGGCTGACAGCCATTGTCAGCGTAAAGATAGAAGACCCTCAGTTTGAAGGGCAGACAAAACAGAAACTTGGTAATTCAGAAGCGCGCGGAGCGGTGGACAATATTGTCAGTGAACAGCTTACTTACTTTTTGGAGCAGAATCCTGCCGTGGCAAAAATTATCTGTGAGAAATCTATTTTGGCACAGCGGGCAAGGGATGCGGCAAGGAAAGCCAGAGATCTGACAAGGAGGAAAACTGCCTTGGAAGGAATGAGCTTACCGGGAAAACTGGCGGATTGTTCGGATAAAGATCCGGCAAACTGTGAGATATATATTGTGGAGGGAGATTCCGCAGGCGGCAGCGCAAAAACGGCAAGGAGCCGCGCGACGCAGGCAATTCTCCCGCTGCGCGGCAAAATACTGAATGTGGAAAAGGCAAGGCTGGATAAGATATATGCCAATGCGGAGATTAAGGCAATGATAACGGCTTTCGGTACCGGCATTCATGAAGATTTTGACATATCAAAACTCAGATATCATAAAATCATCATTATGACAGATGCCGATGTGGACGGGGCGCATATTGCCACTTTGCTGCTTACTTTCCTTTACCGTTTCATGCCGGAACTGATTAAACAAGGATATGTCTATTTGGCGCAGCCTCCTCTTTATAAGCTGGAAAAGAATAAAAAGGTATGGTATGCATACAGCGACGAGGAATTGGACGGTATCTTAAAAGAAGTGGGACGGGATCAGAATAATAAAATACAGCGTTACAAGGGTCTTGGGGAAATGGATCCGGAACAGCTGTGGGAGACTACCATGGATCCGGAAAGGCGTATCCTGCTGCGCGTGACTATGGATGAAGAGACAGAATCCGAAATAGATCTTACTTTTACGACATTAATGGGGGATAAAGTAGAGCCAAGGCGGGAATTTATTGAGGAAAATGCAAAGTTTGTGAAGAACCTTGACATTTAATGATATTTTTCTGGCGGAATGGCGGCGGATAATTGGAGGTTAAGAATGGATGACAATATCTTTGATAAAAGCGAAGTGGATAAGATTCATGACGTAGATTTAAAGAAAACAATGGAAACATCATACATTGACTATGCGATGAGTGTTATTGCTTCCCGTGCTCTTCCAGATGTCAGGGACGGACTGAAGCCTGTACAGAGAAGAGTGCTGTTTTCAATGATTGAACTGAATAATGGGCCTGATAAGCCTCATAGGAAATGTGCGCGTATTGTCGGTGATACAATGGGTAAATATCATCCGCACGGAGACAGTTCTATCTATGGTGCATTGGTAAATATGGCACAGCCTTGGTCTTTCCATTATCCGTTGGTAGACGGTCATGGTAATTTCGGTTCCGTGGACGGTGACGGCGCTGCGGCTATGCGTTATACGGAAGCAAGACTTTCCAAGATTTCCATGGAATTGCTGGCAGATATCAATAAAGACACGGTGGATTTTGTGCCTAACTTTGATGAGACGGAAAAGGAGCCTACCGTGCTTCCCAGCCGTTTTCCTAATTTATTGGTGAACGGAACTACAGGCATAGCAGTGGGCATGGCCACAAATATACCGCCTCATAATTTAAGGGAAGTTATCCATGCAGTAGTAAAAATAATAGATAACAGAGTGGAAGAAAACAGGGATACGGAATTGGAGGAATTGCTGCCCATTGTGAAGGCTCCTGATTTTCCTACAGGAGGCATTATTCTCGGGACGCGGGGGAGCGAACAGGCTTATCGTACCGGGCGGGGAAAAGTAAGGGTACGGGCCGTATCGGATATTGAGACAATGCCTAACGGAAAGAGCCGTATTATTGTAACGGAACTGCCTTATATGGTAAATAAGGCAAATTTAATACAGAAAATAGCGGAAT
Source organism: uncultured Lachnospiraceae bacterium (assembly GCA_910586275.1). Taxonomy (GTDB): domain Bacteria; phylum Bacillota; class Clostridia; order Lachnospirales; family Lachnospiraceae; genus Kineothrix. Next base: position 14,166 of record CAJUIM010000025.1, read on the forward strand.
TGGTAAAACTGAAGAAAATAGACGGGATTACTGACCTGCGGGACGAATCTGACCGGGAAGGCATGCGAGTAGTCATAGAACTCCGTCGGGATGCCAATGCCAATATTATTATGAACCAGCTTTATAAGCATACACAGATGCAGGATACTTTCGGCATTATTATGCTGGCTTTGGTGAACAATGAGCCGAAGGTCATGAATCTTTTGGATATGCTGACTCATTACCTTGCCCATCAGGAAGAGGTGGTGACCAGAAGGACAAAATATGATTTAAATAAAGCCGAAGAAAGAGATCATATTTTGCAGGGCTTGCTGATAGCCCTTGACCATATTGATGAAGTCATCAGAATTATACGAAGCAGTGCAAATGTGCAGACTGCAAAAGAAAGGCTGATGGAACGTTTCGGACTGACGGAAGTGCAGGCACAGGCCATTGTGGATATGCGGCTCCGTACGCTCACCGGTTTGGAACGGGATAAGATAGAAAAAGAACATCAGGAACTGCTGGTTAAGATAGCGGAACTGAAAGCAATTCTTGCCGACCGGAAGTTATTGTTAGGCGTTATCCGGGATGAGATAACCATAATAGCGGACAAATACGGAGATGACAGGAAAACCGCCATAGGATTTGATGAATTTGATATTTCCATGGAAGATTTGATTCCGAAAGACAATACCATTATTGCCATGACAAGCCTCGGTTATATTAAAAGAATGACCATTGATAATTTTAAGAGCCAGAACCGGGGAGGCAAGGGGATCAAAGGAATGCAGACTATCGAAGAGGATTTCATAGAAGATCTGCTTATGACAACGACCCATCACTATATTATGTTCTTTACGAATTATGGGCGTGTATATAGATTAAAGGCTTATGAGATTCCGGAAGCCGGCAGGACTTCCAGGGGGACTGCCATCATCAATCTGCTGCAGCTTACGCCCGGGGAAAAGATAACGGCCATTATACCGATTAAAGATTATGAAGAAAACAAAAATCTGTTTATGGTAACTAAGAAAGGCACCGTAAAGAAAACCCACATTATGGAATACTGCAATGTAAGGAAAAACGGCCTTGCAGCTATTAATCTGCGGGAAGATGATGAACTGATAGAAGTGAAGATTACGGATAAGGATACGGAAATTTTCTTAGTGACGAAGCAGGGTATGTGTATCCGGTTTCCGGAGACGGATGTGAGGGCAACCGGAAGATCATCCATGGGTGTCATTGGCATGAACTTAAGCGATAGGGATGAAATTGTAGGGATGCAATTGGATCATCAGGGGGATTCCCTGCTTATCGTATCGGAAAACGGCATGGGAAAACGTACTTACCTGAATGAATTTACAATACAGAAAAGAGGGGGGAAAGGAGTAAAGTGTTATAAAATTACGGAAAAAACGGGTTATGTGGTAGGCGTAAAGGCTGTAAATGACGATCACGAGATTATGATGATTACTACGCTGGGCACTATAATTCAGCTCCGTATGGAAGATATTTCCACTTTGGGGAGAATTACATCCGGGGTGAAGATGATTAATCTGGAGGAAGGAATGAAAGTGGCGCAGATCGCCAAGGTTAGGGAAAAGGTATCCGACGGAGATCATGAGTTTGAGAATATAGAAGATGCTCTTGAGGATATACCGGAAGAAGAGAAGCATCCGCTGGCAGAAACAGAGGAAGAGGTTACCTTTCCGATAGAAGAAGAAGACTAAACAAGAAAGCAGTTATTTTCAAAGAATAAAATACCGTAAAATATAGCTTTATTTTACGGTATTTTTCAGCGTGTATATAAGGATAAAAATATGAGGATAGTAATATGTGATGACAGCATTGAATATTTAAGCATTATAGATAAGCTATTGCTAAAATATAGGGAACTTAATGTACATGTGAAGTTTGAGACGGAAAAATATTCGGATCCCTCTAAGCTTTATTATGAAATCAAGAAAGATAATTTGGCGGATGTATATATTTTGGATATGATAATGTCTTGTAAGTCAGGGATAGATATCGGAAATAAAATACGGGAAATGGATGGACAGAGCATAATTATTTATATTACCTCTTCGGGAGAATTTGCATTGGATGCCTATGGCGTGCATGCCATTAGGTATTTGGTGAAGCCTGTCCAGGAAGACAGATTTTTTGAGGCAATGGACTATGCCTTATCCTATACGGATGCCAAGAAGGATGCAGTATATCTGGTAAAAACAAAAAAAGGGCTTGTATCCCTGCCGTATTCTAAAATAGAGTATATAGAAAATGCTTCCCGGATGCTCAATATTTTTCTGAATGACGGTGAATCGGTACAGAGCATATTTATAAGAAAGTCCTTTGACGAAGAAATAAAAGAAATAGTGGAAGATGAGAAGTTTTTGCAGGTTCATAAATCTTTTATCGTTAATCTCAGATATGTAAAGAGGATAGATAAGAACAATATTATCATGGAAAGCAATCATATCATTCCTGTCAGCAAAAAAAGGTTTGCGGATGTGAAAAGGGAATATCTTATATTTGCTTCCAAGCAGTATAGGTAGAAAACATGGATTATTATAAAAATATAGCATATTTTATCAGTCACATTTTTTTATTAAGTTTTTTTTATCTGTTTACAATTCATAGATTTTCGAAAAGGAAAACTTCCTGTATATGTATCTGTGCCTTATTATCTCTGGGAATTTCGGATTGCCTGAAATTAAATGTATTTCCGGACAGTGATTTATGTTATGTTTTAGTAACGGTATTTCAGATATTAGTAGCGCAGCTGACAAATCTTTATATTTCGAAAAACAGGGACGGCAGGGTGGTGTTTCTAGGACTGACTGCTTCCAATTATGTGATAGCAGGAAGTGTAGTATCCTTGGTTCTTTATATACTGACAAAGCATGCGGTTCTTTCTTTAGCAGGAAGTACTATGGTTCATGCTTCCATTCTTTTTTTTCTGTTTAAAAAACTGAAGAATATATGGTTGGGGTATTTTGAGAAAGAATATATTAAAAACTGGTGGGAATTATGTCTGATTCCTGTATTTTTTTATTGCGGTTTTTCAAGCATTGCTTTTTTCCCATACAATTTATATGAGAATTCCAATAATATACTTGGCATTATGATATTTATCGTAACGATGTTCGTTTCTTATGTGGTAGTACTTCGTTATGTGGAAAGTGAATTCAGAAGGAACGATATGTATTGGAAAAATCTGCTTTCGGAATGTTATATTAAGGATTTGGAAAACCAATATCTGTCAATGGAAAAGTTCGAGCAGAATCTGAAGATACTGCGTCACGATATTAGACATTATTCGGGAATGATAGAGAATCTGCTGGACCAGAAGGAATATGACGAAGTGAAGAAAGTGGTAAGGCATATCAACGATGCGGTGGATGAAAATAAGATTGTAAAATACAGCAATAATTTGGTCATTAATACAATAATCATAAATATTATGGAAAGAGCACGTTCTTATGGCATAAAAGTAAATCTGGATGCAACGATTGCAAAAGACTTGCCGGTGGATAATTACGAATTTGCCATGGTCATAGCTAATTTATTTGATAATGCTTTGCTGAGCGTAAAGGATTTGGATAAAGAGAAAAGATATGTGGATGCAAATATTCAATGTACACAGCATCATTTATTCATTGATATGAAAAATGAATATGAGAAAGAAATCACAATGGATTCCGTGACCGGTCTGCCGAAAAGCAGGAAGGGAAAAAATCATGGCTTCGGCATGCAGAGTGTTCAGGCATTTACGGAAAAGACAGGAGGAAATATAGGCTGCTACTGTAAAAACGGCATCTTTCAGATTATTATAATTGCGAAGTTTTAGTATTTTTATGTGAAAAAACGGCTTGATTATTTCTTATAATATAACGGGAAATTGGGTATAATAAAATAGATGTAATTGCATGCGTCATCACCAAGATAAAAGAAGACATTGTATATGAAAATGTCTTCTTTTATCATATAGGCGGAGGGAACGGGATATGCAGAAAACTTTTAATAAGTATACATTTGTAATTATGACGGCAGCTATTCTTCTTATTTTATTCTTGAATTTTATTTATACTTATCATTCTATTGAATATCAGCAGTTTAATACGTTCCGGACTAAAATCGAACAGGTGATACATACTTTGGAAAATAACCAGACAGAATTGCTGCTGTTGAAAGAAAGTCTGGATGAAGATTATCTTATAAGGGCAAAAGCCGCTGCATATGTATTGGACAGACAGGAGGAATTGTCTCTGGACGTTCCGGAGATGCAGCATTTGGCCAGTATCCTCAATGTGGATGAACTTCATGTAATTGATGAAAACGGCATTATTGTGTTTGGTTCGGTTCCCCAATATATAGGAATAGATATGGCTGACCATCCGCAGACCAGTGCATTTCTTTCCATGTTGGAAAGCGGGGATGAGGATGCATACCTGATTCAGGAAGCACAGCCTAATGCAGCGGAAAATAAGGTAATGCAATATGTGGGAGTGGCCAAGAAAACACAGAAAGGCATTGTACAAGTTGGGTTTGAGCCAAAACGGCAGATGGATGCACAGTCGAGAAATACATATGAATATATATTTTCTAAATTTCCTACCGATGTAGGGGAAGATTTTTTTGCGGTGGACTGTGTGACCGAAGAGGTTGTGGGACATTCCGGCAGCATGGAAAAGGAATTCGATACGGATTATTATAAACTGAGCCAATTGATGGATTGCATGGACGGTTCCTATAAAAAGGGGAAGGACGGAGAGTCTGTTTATGTAGTAAGCAGGAAATATGAAGACGTGCTGATATGTGCAATGCTGCCGAAGGATATTATGTTCCGTAAATTGAAAGAAACAGTAATCAATACTTTATTATATTTACTTTTCATTATGATTGCCGTTATAGTTCTTCTGAATTATTTGGTGAAGCGCAGGGTGATAGACGGCATCCATAGTATTAATGACAAGCTTTCCCTAATTACAGACGGCAATTTTGATATTATGGTAGAAGTAGGAGGAAACAGGGAATTTGAAGAATTAAGCAGCGGGATCAATACAATGGTTAAAAGCATTGTGAATATATCGGACCGTATTTCCGCAATTATTGAAATGAGCGGCATTCCGTTGGCAGCTTTCGAATATAGGAGTGATATGAAACATATCTTTGCCACTTCAGGGCTGAAAGTTCTGTTGGGCATTTCCGACCGGAAGGCTGAGGAATTATATGGCAATAGTTCTCTGTTTGATGAATATATAAAAGGTATTATGGAAAATGCAGTGGAAGGAGATATTTACAAAATAAATAATATGAAATATGTGCGTATGCATATTTCCTCTTCGTCTGACGGATATCTGGGAGTGATCACGGATGTGACAGAAGATATGATGGAGAGACAGAAGATGCATTATGCAAATACCCACGATACTCTTACAGGGCTTTACACATATGACCATTTCAAATATTTGGCAGAAAGGATCTTAAAAAGAATGCCTTTAGGAAAAATATGTGCGGCTGTCATGCTGGATTTAGATGATTTCAAATCAATTAATGATAATTATGGGCATGATATCGGAGACAGGTATCTACAAGCATTTTCCGCCGTCATGAAGTCCATGCCGGAAGAACATTTTCTGACAGCAAGACGTTCAGGAGATGAATTCTGTATGATGATTTATAATTGCGGGGATACATTTGATATTATAAAATTTCTGGATAATTTTTATGAGGAACTTCAGGGAAACAGCATCCCGCTGTCGGAAGGGCAGTCTAAGATCATCAGCGTGTCCGGTGGATTTGCATGGACCGCAGACCGTGGCAGCGGGATATTGGAACTTCTGAGCCATGCAGATGAGGCTCTTTATGAAATGAAGAAAGAGACGAAAGGGCATTATACGGAGTATATGGGGTAGTTGCTTTCTGTAAAAGAAAAGATGATATGTGTCAAATTGATGTTGATTTGCGAAGAATGGGAAATTTACAGGCAAGAGAAAAAAATATTATAATGGTAATATAAAATGGGGGTGGATTGAGAAAGGAGAAAAATTAGCTTATGAGCTTAAAAACAAAAATTCTGTCATTGTCACTGATACCAATGCTGTTAATTGGCATCTGTATGTCCTTAGTAGCGGTAAACAGGATAGGGTACGGCATATACGATGAGGCATATGTGGGAATGCATGCAACTACGTTGGCTGTAAGGGATATCTTCGAAATAGGACATGATGGGGAATATAGCATGGATGGAAACGGAGAATTATGGAAAGGGGATAATTTTAATATTTCTCAAGCTACAGATATAGTGGATCATATAAAGAAAAATACGGGAATGGACGTAACGGTTTTTTGGGGGGATACGCGAGTGCTTACTTCCATGACGGATGAGAAGGGAAGCAGGCAGATCGGGACGAAGGCACCGGAAGAAGTAGTAAATGCTGTATTGAAGGAAGGGGAATCATATCAGAACAGAAATGTGAATATTTTAGGAAAGAAATATGTGGTTTATTATGTTCCGATATACCAGCAGGGGGAAAAAGGGGGAGAAATAGTAGGGATGATTTTTCTTGGAACTCCTCAGGAGACTATTACGGAAATCGTGAATAAGTCCGTTTTCCAATTATTGATTGTCATAATCTCCGGCATAGCACTGACAGCTTCCATTGTTTTTTTCCTGACTCGCCGGATCGTATCGGCATTGAACAGAAGTATGTGCTTTTTGGATGATATATCAAAAGGCAATTTAAAGGTTCATATAGAGGATGAACTTCTGCAGAGAAAAGATGAAATCGGTAATCTTGGACGGAACATTGAAAAACTGAAAAATGAATTAAGGGATATTGTGGAGGGCATTAAGGAGAGCAGTGATAATTTTCATGATGAATCGGAAAATCTGCAAAAGATTTCGGAAGAGGTTTACCATGTGATGAAGGAAGTGGACGGTTCCACACAGGAAATTGCGAAGAGCTGTACCGAGCAGGCAGAAGGAGCCTCTCATGCCAGTCAGAATGTGACAGAGATGGGAGAGATGATAAAATATAACGGTTCGGAAATCATTAAAATCAATGAAATAGTGGAACAGATGAAAGAAGTATCGGGAAATGCAAGGGTACAGTTCAAGGAATTGAATGATGTCATGGAGAATGTAAAAGAATCTATTTATTTTCTTTCCGAACAGACTAATCTAACGGAAGAATCGGTTAAGAAGATAGGGGCGGCAACCGAACTGATTACGTCCATTGCGTCACAGACAAACCTTCTTTCCCTGAATGCCAGCATAGAGGCTGCCAGAGCTGGGGAGAACGGAAAGGGGTTTTCCGTAGTGGCTTCCGAAATTCAGCAGCTATCCATTCAGTCTAACACGGCAGCCGGAAAGATAAAGGATATAGTGGAAGATTTGAACAAGAATGCTTCTTATACTTTGGATAAAGTAGGAGATATGAAGTCCGTCATTGCGCGTCAGGAAGATAATATAAAGAGGGTAAATGAAAGCTTTAAAGATGTACATATAGGCATTGATGAAACGGTAAAAGGAATAGAAGTCATTATAAATAAAGCGGACGAGTTGGAACATACCAGGGAAAGTACAGTGGCTATTGTACAGAGTTCGGCGGCCCTTTCGGAAGAAAATACTGCCAGCATTGAAGAAATCATGGCATCCATTGGGATTATATATGAGAATGTCCAGAATATATCCTATAATTCCAAAGTCCTGAATCAGCTTTCACAGCAAATGAAAGAGAAAGTAGGTGTTTTTAATACTTAATTGACTGCAGGCAGAAACAGAAATATAGGTAAGAACAGAAATGCGGGCAGAAACAAAAATGCAGGCAGAAACAGAAATTTTTCAGACCATCCAAAAACGCCGGTACTTAGGTACTGTATTTTAGTGCCTTAGTACCGCTGCGTTTGCCGCTGAGCGGAAGCGTGTCTGAAAAATTTCTGTTTCTGTCTGCATTTCTGTTTCTGTCTGCATTTCTGTTCTTGCCTATATTTCTGTTTCTGCCTGCACAATGGATCTCCTGCCGGGCTGTATGTCCGATTTCTATGCTTTCGGCGGAAATGGCGGTGCCGGCACAAAATCGAAAACGGAATGCCGTAGCATAAAAAATACAATACTTGTGGTGATATATTCGATATGTTAGAATAATAATTAAAAACGGGAAAGAGTGTATGCGATGTCATTCACTTAAGCTGCAGTCAGCGTCAGGAATTCTTTTTTATTAGGACGCGCTTTCGTTCAGCGGCAAACGCAGCGGTATAGCGAATTGTGACGCACATCTGCCGGAAAGCAATTTTCAAACATGCACTAAAAGGAGGTAAAAATGATTTGTCCGAAATGTGGAAGCAATAACGTAATTACCCAGACATTGACAGATACGGAAGTAACGGAAAAAACAAAGGGATTTGGATGTGTAAAGGCATGTCTGGGATATTTGATATTTAATGTATGGGGGATTTTATGCGGGTTGTGCGGCATGGGAAAGGGAAAGAAAAAGACGACGACAAGGATGAAAGTAGTGAATATATGTCAGAATTGCGGCAATCATTTTTAGAATGCATCAGAATATTAGGAAATAACAGCGGCTGCCATCAAATGCCGGAAAGAAGCTTTTTTTATAAGGGGAAGCAATTTCCTGTCTGTGCCAGATGTACAGGGGTATTTTTAGGGCATATGACGGCAATCCTCTTATTTCTCTGCGGAAAAAGATTTTCTTTCAGGAAATGTTTTGCTTTGATGGCAGTGATGGGACTTGACTGGGGAGTACAGGAAGTCGGAATTGCGGAATCTACTAATATCAGAAGACTTTTTACGGGCTTTTGCGGAGGGCTGGGATTATTCAGCCTTTATGGCAGGATTATTGTTTTGGCTTTATTATTTTGCAGTCAGTTAAGAGGCAAGGAGAAGGTAAAATTATAGGAGGTCAAAACATTAATACTGGAAATTGCATAAGGACTATGTTAATATAATAATTAGCGAACACATACTTTTTGTCATATACCCCGCAGACAGCTACGGGGTTTATAGTTCTTGTTTCAGGGGATAGGTTTCATTCGGCAGAATCAGCAAAAGTGAAAAATCAATATCAAATCAGAAAAGGAAAAGTATATGAAAAGAGAAGAGGCAAGACGCAGGGCGGCGGAACTGGTAAACAAGATGACAGTAGAGGAACGTGCAGGACAGCTGCGTTACAATGCGCCGGCGATTCCCAGGCTGAATATTCCCGCTTATAATTGGTGGAATGAAGGACTGCATGGAGTGGCAAGGGCCGGTACAGCCACGGTATTTCCGCAGGCAATAGGGATGGCGGCGGCATTTGATGAAGAATTAATGAAAGAAGTAGCAGATTGCATTGCTACGGAAGGAAGGGCTATATATAACGAGCATTCTGTCAGGGGGGACAGGGATATTTATAAAGGGCTTACGTTCTGGTCCCCGAACGTAAATATTTTCCGTGACCCGCGGTGGGGCAGAGGACATGAAACATATGGGGAAGATCCTTATCTGACCTCACGCTTGGGCGTGGCTTTTGTTAAGGGACTGCAGGGAGAAGGGGAAGTGATGAAAGCAGCCGCCTGTGCCAAGCATTATGGGGTTCATTCAGGACCGGAAGAATTGAGGCATGAATTTGATGCACGGCCTACACCGAAAGATTTGGAGGAAACATATTTTCCGGCTTTTGAGGCATTGGTGAAGGAGGCGGGCGTAGAAGCGGTTATGGGTGCGTATAACCGTGTCAACGGAGAACCTTGCTGCGGCAGTAAGAAACTGATTGCGGAAAATCTGAGGGAAAAATGGGGTTTTCAAGGTCATTTTGTTTCCGATTGCTGGGCGATTTCCGATTTCCATGAACATCATATGGTAACGCCTTCGGCAAAGGAATCTGCGGCGATGGCACTGAATGCGGGCTGTGACTTGAACTGCGGAAGTACATATTTACATATACTTAATGCGTATCAGAACGGATTGGTAACAGAGGAAGCCATTACGGAAGCGGCAGTCCGCCTGTTTACTACCAGATTTCTTCTGGGCCTGTTCGGCGGAAGCGAATATGATTCCATTTCTTATGAAGTGATTGAGTGTAAGAAACATCGGAAAATAGCGGAAAGGGCGGCAAAAGAGAGTATCGTGCTGTTAAAAAACGACGGCATTCTTCCGCTTGATATAAGAAAGATAAAAACAATCGGAGTGGTAGGGCCTAATGCTGACAGCAGGGCATCTTTGATTGGAAATTATCATGGCACTTCTTCAGAGTATATTACAGTATTGGAAGGCATACAGAGGTATGTGGGAAATAAGGCCAGAGTTTTATATGCGGCAGGAAGCCATCTTTACAAAGAGAAGACGGAAAGCTTGGCTTGGCCCGGCGACAGGATTACGGAAGCTAAAATTGTGGCAGAACATAGCGATGTGGTAATTCTTTGTGTAGGAATGGACGAAACATTGGAAGGCGAGCAGGGAGATGCCGGAAACAGCAGTGCATCCGGAGATAAAAAGAATCTGTTTTTACCGGATTCGCAGAGAAAACTGGCAAGGGCAGTCATCCGTACCGGTAAACCAGTAGTATTTTTGCTGATGTCAGGAAGTGCAATGAATGTCAGTTTTGCAGCCGAGCATTTCAATGCGGTAATGCAGCTGTGGTATCCGGGAGCCAGAGGGGGCAAGAGCGTAGCGGATATATTATTTGGGGAAACATCTCCTTCCGGAAAGCTTCCGGTGACATTTTATGACGGACTTAAGGATTTCCCGGAGTTTACGGATTATTCCATGAAAGGAAGGACTTATAGGTATATTGAAAGAAAACCTCAATTTTCTTTCGGCTTCGGATTGACTTACGGCAATGTGGCAGTTACGGATGCTGTCCTGCAGGAAGAAGACAGCACAGACGGCATGCCGGCAGTGAAAATAAAGGCAACCGTAAAAAATAGCGGCAGTTTTGAAACAGATGATGTGGTTCAGGTTTATATAAAAAATATGGATTCCCAATATGCGGTGAGAAATACGTCATTATGCGGTTTTCAGAGAATTCATGTGGAAGCAGGGAAGGAAGCAGGCGTAGAAATAGATCTTGATAAAAGAGCATTTACGGTTGTGAATGAAAAAGGAGAACGGATTGTGGACGGAAAACATTATAAAATATATGTTGCCACTTTCCAGCCGGATGAAAGAAGCAGGGAATTAATGGGAATAGAACCAATGGAACTGGATTATACTATGAATGAATGAAATTGCAGGGCATTGGCCGGAATTTTGTGATATATTTTCAGGCTGCGGAGGGGATTTGGTCAGTTTCTTGGGAGAGGAGATAGGATGGAAGCAATAAAAAACACCGATGAAAACAATAAAGTGATTTCTTCTATGAGAAGTATCCATATGGTTCCTATGGATATGGTGAATGGGTTTGAAGTGCGTCCCGGCATGTATGAAGTAAACGGTGCCACCGCCATTCCGTGCGGGGTGAATTTTACTGTGCAGTCTTATTGGGCTACATCCTGTGAATTATTGTTATTTCGGCGGCTGGAGGAAGAACCGTATGCGGTGATTCCTTTTCCGAAGCATTATAGAATTGGAAAAGTATATTCCATGATTGTTTTTGGGCTGGATATTGAGAAATTTGAATATGCATACAGACTGTACGGTCCGGAAGACCGCAGGAAAAGTTTATTTGTGGATAAAAGCAAATATCTTTTGGATATTTATGCAAAAGCCGTGACCGGGCAGAGAGACTGGGGAGTACGGAGCAGAGATATTAACAGTTATAGGGCGCGTGTAGTTAAGGATGATTTTGACTGGGGATCCAGCAGACAGCTGTTGATACCTATGGAGGACTTGGTTATTTATGAAATGCATGTCCGCGGTTTTACAAGGCATGGTTCTTCGGGCGTGGAATATCCGGGCACATTCAAGGGGCTGCAGGAAAAAATCGGTTATCTGAAAGAATTGGGTGTAAATGCGGTGGAACTGATGCCTGTTTTTGAATTTGATGAAATGAAGGATTACAGGGAAATTGACGGTAATATTGTCATGGATTACTGGGGGTACAATACTGTCAGCTTTTTTGCCCCGAATACCGGTTACACTGCGGAAGTGGAACATAATCATGAAGGGACGGAACTGAAACAGGTCATAAAGGCATTGAATGAAAACGGAATTGAGTGTTTTCTGGATGTGGTGTTCAACCATACGGCGGAAGGAAACGAAATGGGTTCCTGTTTCTCTTTCAAAGGTTTTGACAATGACATTTATTATATGCTTACTCCGGATGGCCATTATTTCAATTTCAGCGGCTGCGGAAATACTTTGAACTGCAACCATCCTATGGTGCAGATGATGATAACGGAATGTCTGCGTTATTGGACGACTGCTTACCATATAGATGGATTCCGGTTTGATTTGGCCACTATATTGGGAAGGAATGAAGACGGATCCCCTATGAGCAATCCGCCTTTGCTGAAAAATCTGGCTTTTGACCCTATTCTCGGTAACGTGAAACTGATAGCGGAAGCATGGGATGCAGGAGGGCTTTATCAGGTAGGAAGTTTTCCCGCATGGAACCGTTGGGCGGAATGGAACGGGAAGTACCGGGATGATATGAGAGATTTCCTAAAAGGGAATTACGGGATGTCTTATGTGGCCGGCCAAAGGATTACAGGTTCCAGAGATCTGTATGATCCGGCACAGAGAGGGAACAACGCATCCATAAATTTCATTACCTGTCATGACGGATTTCCTCTGTGGGATTTATATTCATATAATACAAAACATAATGAAGCCAATGGGTGGAACAATACGGACGGAACGGATGATAACAGAAGCTGGAACTGCGGAGTGGAGGGAGAGACGGATGACAGGGAAGTCCTTACACTGCGCCGCCGTCTTATAAAAAATGCCGTAGCGGTACTTATGATGAGCCGTGGGACTCCCATGTTCCTAGCAGGGGATGAATTCGGCAATACGCAGTATGGCAACAACAATGCTTATTGTCAGGATAACGAAATATCATGGCTGGATTGGAACAGGCTGGAACAGAATAAAGATATTTTTGAATTTTTCCGATATATGATAAAGTTAAGGAAAACCCATCCGGTAGTACGGAAAAATATGGGACGTTGTTTTCTGGGCTTTCCGGAAATCCAGATTGTGGAGGCAAATGAAAGGTGTAAAGTTCTCCGGGTGATATATGCCGGGAGGAAAGAGAATGATATGGGAGATGATATCATTTGTCTGGCAGTCAATACCTTTTGGGAGGAACAGGAATTTGCCCTTCCTGCTTTACCGCCCGGTACAAACTGGTATGCGGCAGTGGATACCGGAAAAAAATATTTTCAGGATGGATTTGCCGAAGAAGAAAATATGGTTCTTTTATCCGGAGGGAAGGTGAGAATGATTCCGCGTTCAGTATGTGTATTTCTTGTAAAATAAATATTAGAGCGTGTTTGAAAATTGCTTTCCGGCAGATGTGGAGAATGAATTTTCAGACACGTTCTATGGTTACCGATTTATGAAATGGTTGGAGGAAAGAATAATGGCAGAAGAAATGAAAGAAACAATGGAAAAGGAAGCAGTGAATGAATGTGAGGGGAACAAAGAGGAATCCCAAAAGGAATCAATGGAGGATTACAGTAAGGAATTAGAAGCATCTTTCCGTAAGATCGGGGAGGGAGATATTATTTCCGGTACCGTTATTTCCGTGACGGAAGAGGAAGTAACATTGGATTTGAATTATTTTGCACAGGGGATTATAAAAGCGGAGAATATGAGCAATGACCCTAAATATAATGTGATGGATGAAGTGAAGATCGGTGACACTGTAGAAGGAACCGTTATCAGTACCGATGACGGTGCAGGAAATATTCAGTTATCTTGTAAAGAAGCCAAAGAGATTCTGTCATGGGATGTGCTGAAACAGGATATGGAAGACGGAAAAGAAATCGGTGTAAAAGTAAGCGAAGTGGTGAACGGAGGCGTAATTGCCTATGCGGAAGGAATCAGGGGATTTATCCCTGCATCACATTTATCTTTAAATTATGTGGAAGACTTAGGAGCATGGGTGAATAAACATCTCACTGTAAAAGTAATAACCGTGGACGAGAGCAAGAAGAAGCTGGTATTGTCTGCAAGGGCTGTGGAGAAAGAAAAAGCGGAAGCGGAGATTAGGCATAAAACATCTATGCTGGCTCCCGGCACAATATTGGAAGGAACGGTAGAATCACTGATGCCTTATGGGGCATTTGTCGCCTTGCCGGACGGATTAAGCGGATTGGTCCATATTTCCCAGATTAGCCAAAAGCGGATTAAGAAGCCGGCGGAGGTTCTGAATACAGGAGACAAAGTGAAAGTCAAAGTTCTGAATACAAATGACGGGAAAATCAGTCTTAGCATGAAAGCAGTGGAAGAAGATTCTAAGCCGGATGAAATCAGCGGGAAAGAAGCGGCGGAATATAGTTCCCATGAGAGAATAGGGACTTCGTTGGGAGATTTATTCAAGAAACTGGGAATATAAAAAAAGACAGAAATGCGGAAGCCATATACTCTGCTGAGGACAGCGGGGGATTTGGCTTTTGCTATATGATTGACATAAAATATTTATAATGAGAGGCGAGGAGATTATGGAATCGTATATAGTATTTAAGGATTTGGCTATTATCATTGTGGCTGCGAAGTTCTGCGGTATTTTGGCAAGGAAATGCAAAGCTCCGCAGGTAGTGGGGGAAATCATTGCAGGACTTATTATCGGGCCAAGTATTTTAGGCTGGGTGAACCAATCTGATTTTCTTATTCAGATGGCTGAAGTAGGAGTTATTCTTTTGATGTTTTCCGCAGGCTTGGAGACGGATTTAAAGGATTTGATGAAAACAGGTCCCATTGCCGCCTTAATTGCATGTGCCGGCGTATTTATTCCCCTTGTGTTCGGGGCATTGCTCTATATGGCATTTTACGGTTTCGCTCCTTGGGGATCCGAGGAATTTTATAAGGCGGTGTTTGTAGGCACGATCCTTACGGCAACTTCCGTAAGCATTACGGTAGAGTCACTGAAAGAAATGGGAAAATTAAAGGGAAAAGTCGGGACAACAATATTGAGTGCCGCAATTATTGATGATGTAATAGGCATTATTGTCCTTACTTTTGTCATCGGATTTAAAAGCCCTGATTCCAATCCCATGTCGGTGATTGTAAATACGGTTCTGTTTTTTGTATTTGCCATTGTGGTTGGATATATCAGTTACAGAATTTTTCGGAAAGTTGATTCTAGGTATCCGCATACTAGGCGTATTCCTATCGCCGGACTGGCGTTTTGCCTTGCCATGGCATATATTGCGGAAAGATATTTTGGCATTGCGGATATTACAGGAGCCTATGTGGCGGGTATCATTCTCTGTTCCATCAGGGATTCGGAGTACATAGCGGAAAAGATGGATGTGAATTCTTATATGATGTTTGGGCCTATATTTTTTGCGAGCATTGGCCTGAAGACGAATGTGGAAAGCGTAAGCATGGGAATATTAATATTCTCCGTTGCCTTTGTGGTGGTGGGATTGGTTTCAAAAATCGTCGGCTGCGGACTGATGGCAAGGTTATGTAAATTTGACGGGATAGATTCTTTAAAAATAGGTGTGGGAATGATGACGAGAGGAGAAGTGGCATTGATTGTTTCGCAGAAGGGGCTGTCGGCAGGCTTGCTTACCCCGGTTTACTTTACATCTGTCATTTTGCTTATTATCGTATCCTCTATTATGACGCCGATTATTTTGAAGGTGCTATACTCGAAAGATAAAAAAGAAGCAAAATAGCAAAGGATTGCGGTGGGGATGAAAAGGAGGAATGGGAAATGGCAATGCTGTATAATTTAGATCCTTTTTCTGCGATGGAGATCTTCTATGGCGGTGAGAAAAACGGAGTATGGAATGGGGACATTATTAAGAATGAAAAAAAGCGCGGTTTAGTATTGCCCTATGCTGTCAGGGAATTTATGGAGAATTTCGGATATTTGGATGTGAACAGAAACGAGGGTTCTTTCCAGTTCTTCCATCCTGACGATATGTGGCAGTTCGGCCTGGAGACTGACAGCGGGGAAGTGCCGATTATAGTAATCGGCATTTTCGGGAATTATTTGCTTGGTATAAGGACCGATACGGAGGAACTAAAGGCAGCTTTCGGGGAAAGGACAGACGACGGAACGGAATGGAGTCCTGCGGATGTCAATTTCTCGGGCATACTTACAACGATGTGTGTGTCGTTGCTGTTTAAAAGCGAAGGGCATGAAATTTATAAAGACGGTTATGAGATTTATTCCGAAATAAAAAGACAGGGAGGGGAACGTTCGAAAATTCTTCCCGGATATGGCTGTCCGCAGCATTTCTCTTTGAATTACAACGAGGAAAACGAAAGATTTTATATTGCGGAATTTGAAGAGTACGGCGTGGAAATTGTCAATCTGCATACTGCACCGAAAAAGGTTTTTACATTGGACGAATTGGAGAAACAGTTCAATAAGGAATTTTATGAGAATTCAATGAATTGTGATTATAACCATGCTTTGCAGATTCAGCTGAAGATAATGGAAGGCATGAAGGATGCAGAACCTTTGGATTTAGTGCACCATTACAAATTGGCTGCCAGATGCTTCTGGGCATTAGGAAAGTCGGAGGAAGCTGTCTCATGGTATGAGAAAGGGCTTTCGATTGTGGAGAGTCATTTGGAAGATGCACCTGATCAAGTAGCTGATTTTTACCATGCAATGGCAAATTTCTTTGAGGATACGAAACAATATGAGAAAAGCGAGGAGTATTACGGAAAAGAATTGGCGGTCCTGCAGAAGTATTTTCCGGAGGATGTATATAAGATAGGAAGAATTTACCAGTCACAGGCCACTTTCTTAGTAAGGAATAAGGAAAATCCGGAAAGAGCCATAGAGGCATGTAATAAAGCGCTGGAGGAATTTCAGAAGAACCCGAAGGGTTGTAAGTATGAAATAGCTCGGACTCAGCAGCTTCGCGGTGAGGCAAAACGTTTGAAAAAAGAATTGAATAAAGCCTGAAAAATGTTTATAATTGAGGTAAGGAACGTTCTGAAATTATATACATAAAATGAAGGGAGTGAGCAAAATGTATCAAGTGATAACTATTGAACGTGAATATGCCAGCGGGGGGAACGAAATCGGAAAGCGGTTGGCAGATGCTTTAGGGTATAAGCTTTATGACAGGAATCTTTTGACAAAGGCGGCGCAGCAGCTTCAGATTGCATCTATTTATATTGAGAATTTAGAAGAAACCCCAACCGGCAGTTTCATCTTTAACCTATCAAAGACTCCGATCGGAGGGAATGATAAGAATTTATCATTGACGGAGAAACTGTTCGAAGCGGAAAAAGAAATCATTGAAAAAGCGGCGGAAGAAGGGGGATGTGTCATTGTAGGCCGGGCCGCAGGATATATTTTGCGGGAAAGGGAAGATTGCCTAAGAGTATTCATACATGCGGATAAAGCAAAGAGGATGAGGAGGGCAATGATAAAAGAGGGGTTAAAAGAGCCCGAAGCGGAAAGTACTTTGAAAAAAATAGATAAGAGACGGAGCGGTTTTTTCAATTCCGTCACAAAATGGGAATGGGGAAGCCCGAAATATTTCGGATTGTCTCTGGACAGTGGGCAGTTGGGGATGGATTTATGTGTTAAATTATTAACGGAAGCTGTGAAGGCATAAGCGGCATTTTGTAAACTGTCAGAAAGGATAAAGGTGTTCAGATGGCGGGTATTTTAATTGGAGCGGCTATAGTAGTGGCTATAGTAATCATTTTGGTGACGGGTTATAAGAAAGCACCACCGGATACGGCATTCATTATATCCGGGCTTAACAAAAGGACGATAATCGGAAAAGCAAGCATTAAGATTCCTTTTTTTGAGCGATTGGATAAATTGAGCCTGAAATTAATTGCCATTGATGTGAAAACATCTAATGCAGTGCCTACGGCAGATTATATTAATATTCAGGTGGATGCCGCAGTCAACGTAAAAATCAGCAGTGAGCCTCAGCGGCTTGCGTTGGCGGCAGAGAATTTCCTGAATCAGAATACACAGTACATAGCCGGCATTGCAAGGGAAGTGCTGGAAGGAAATATGAGGGAAATCGTAGGCCGCATGAGATTGGAGGAGATGGTCAGCGACAGGCAGAAATTTGCAAATCTGGTAAAGGAAAATGCAGAGCCGGACCTTGCAGCCATGGGTCTTGACATTGTCAGTTTCAATGTTCAGAATTTCGCGGACAGCAACGGAGTAATTGACGACTTGGGAATTGACAATATATCCCAGATTAAGAAGAAGGCAGCAATAGCCAAGGCAGAAGCGGAAAAAGAAATTGCCGTGGCGAAAGCGGAGGCGGATCGCCAGGCAAACGATGCCCGCATTAATGCGGAACGGGAAATTGCGAAAAAGAATAATGAACTTTCCCTGCAGAAATCGGAATTGAAAAAGATGGAAGATACGAAGAAAGCAGAGGCGGATGCTGCTTACAGTATTCAGGAACAGGAGCAGAGAAAGACGATTGAGGTGGCAACGGCAGAGGCCAGCATCGCAAAACAGGAAAAAGAAGTGACATTGAAAGAAAGAGAGGCACAGGTAAGGGAAAAGGCTTTGGATGCGGAGGTTCGCAAGAGAGCGGAAGCAGACCGGTTTGCCCGTCAGCAGCAGTCCGATGCGGAACTGTATGAAAGACAGAGAAAGGCCGAAGCGGAGAAGTTTGAGCAAGAGAAAGAAGCGGATGCCATGAAGGCAAAGGCCGAGGCACAGAAATTTGCAAAAGAGCAGGAAGCTGCAGGAATCCGTATGGTAGGTGAGGCCGAAGCGGAAGCGATCCGTGCCAAGGGTCTTGCGGAAGCAGAGGCTATGGAAAAGAAGGCGGAAGCTTATCAGAAATATAATAATGCGGCCATGGCGGAAATGCTGATTGGTGTACTGCCGGAAATTGCAGCGAAAATCGCAGAACCTCTTACACAGATTGATAAAATTACAATTATCGGCGGAGATCAGTCCAATGGCGTGGCTTCCGTAGCGGATAATGTGCCTGCGGTTATGGCGAGGCTTTTTGAGACTATGAAGGACACGGTAGGCATTGATATGGCAGAAATTGTGAAGGCAAGTACTTATGATGCACAGGTAAACCGAAATATCAATATAGCTGTAGGTGATGAACAAAGCAAGGAAGCCGTGAATGCGGCAGTAGCGGCGGCAGTGGCGAAAGAGGCCGGCGGAACAATATAAGAAGAACGGCGGAAGCAGAAACTTAGAAATGGCAGTTATAGGCATAGTTGACAGGAATGAGTTTTAAACGCATTGCGTAAAGAGTCCTCTATCAGTTGTTGAAATATGATTGATAGAGGGCTTTTTAGGAGGAGAATTGCGCCGTCCGATGATGCTGTTGGTGAAAGGTAACAGTTCAGCCTGAATGTTGTGTTGAGAGGAGGACGCACGGGAGGGATTTT
>CAJUIM010000026.1 GCA_910586275.1 uncultured Lachnospiraceae bacterium
TCCCTCCCGTGCGTCCGCCTCTCAACACAACATTCAGGCTGAACTGTTACCAATTTTCAGATACGATTTAGAAAAAGTTTGACCCTCAAATCAAAAATGTGGTATACTAATATCCGTCAATGGTGATATCGGCGATGCACCTCTGACGGAAGACCGTTTTAAGACACGCTTTAGAGTAGGGATGAAAACCGGAAGCAGACCTTGGGAAAGGGTAGGCATGCTTTTTATGCACACGGGCACCCAAAGGAAGTATGTCAGCGGAAACTGACGGGTGCCCGGCGCACGAGTAGTGGAGAAGGTCATTCCCCTACTCGATTCCTGTACAAAGCATTTTTCAGACACACTCTATGAAAGGATATGTGGGAGAAAAGTACGGGGTGTTACTGTGGAGATAAAACAGAGGTTAAATGAAGTATTAGTAAAATTGTTCCGCAATATCAATGACATTGAAGGGCGGGCAATAAAGACGGAAGAATATAGCGACATGACTGCTAATGACATGCATGTCATTGAGGCCATAGGCACTAAGGCTCCCAGAAACATGTCGGCAGTTGCAAAATCTCTCGGCGTAACTACGGGGACACTGACCATATCGGTAAACAGTCTGGTAAAAAAAGGTTATGTGGAACGCATAAGAAGTGAAGAGGACAGGCGCGTGGTATTGGTATCATTGTCGCCCAAAGGAAAAAAAGCGTATCTGCAGCATGAGGAATTCCATGAGGAAATGATAGATGCCATAGTAGCCCAGCTGAATGAGGAAGAAAAATGTGTATTGGAAAACGCCCTGAAAAACCTGAATGAATTTTTTTCGGAGAAGAGCAGGTTGGGAAAAGGATAGGGGACGGAATAAGACATAAAGAAAGGAAATGAGAAAATGGACAAGATGATGAAGTTCAAAGATTTGCCCTATGAAAGGGTAGTGTATGAGGATGTGGAGAAAGAGTACCATAAGCTTATGGAAGACTTTAAAGCGGCAAAGAACGGAGAGGAACAGTTTGAAGTGCATAAAAAATATTATGCGCTGAGCAATAAGACAGCCACAATGATGACCATTGCCAAAATCCGTTATGACATTGATACTGCCGATGAATTTTACAGCAAAGAAAATGATTACTATGACGAGATAGAGCCAAAACTGTCAAATCTGACTGTGGAATATAAGAAAGCTCTATATGAATCCCCTTACAGGGAATGCTTAGAGGGTAAAATCGGGAAAGTGGCCTTTAAAAATATGGAATTGGAACTGAAGTCTTTTGACGAAAAACTGATTCCGCTTATGCAGGAAGAAAATGCCCTTAAGACAAAATATGATAAGATCATTGCCGGGGCGGAAATCGAATGGGAAGGGGAGACGCTGAATCTTTCTTTGCTGCGTCCTTATCTGACAAGTAATGACAGAAATGTCAGAAGGAAAGCTTATGAGAAATACAGTGCATTCTTTCAGTCTTGGGCAGAAGAACTGGACGAGATTTTTGACAAGCTGGTAAAAAACCGGACAGAGCAGGCGAAACAGATGGGATATGAGAATTATATTGAATTGGGATATTACCGGATGAACCGCAACTGCTATGACCAGAAAATGGTGGAAAATTATAGGAAACAGGTGAAGGAGTATTTTGTTCCTTTTGCAGAGAAAATGCATGAAAGAAGACGGCAGAGATTAGGGCTGGAGAAGCTGTCTTATATTGACGAAAGTGTGTACTTCCCTAACGGAAATCCGGCACCCATCGGTACGCCGGAGGAAATTATCGGCGAAGGGCAGAAAATGTATTCGGAAATGTCCCCGGAGACAAAGGAATTCTTTGATTTCATGATGGAGAACGAACTGTTTGACGTTCTGGGCAGGAAGACAAAGAAAGCGGGAGGATATATGACTACTTTGCCGGAGTATGGCGCACCGTTTATCTTTGCCAATTTCAACGGCACCAGCGGCGACGTGGATGTAATTACCCATGAGTGCGGCCATGCTTTCCAAGGATATTTGGCGGCAAAGGATCCGATACAGGAACATTGGGACATAACAATGGAAACAGCCGAGATTCATTCCATGTCCATGGAATTTTTCACGGGAAAATGGTTTGAGAAGTTTTTCGGCGACAGGACAGAGGACTTTAGGATGATGCAGCTGGAGGATGCGGCAATATTTATTCCTTACGGCTGTATGGTGGATGAGTTTCAGCATATTGTATATGCCAATCCGGCACTGACTCCGGAAGAAAGGCGGCAGGAATGGATGAAGCTGGAGAAGGTATATCGGCCTCATATGGATTATGAAGGGGATTCATTCTTTGGGCAGGGCGGATTCTGGCAGAAACAGCACCATATCTACCGTTATCCTTTCTACTATATTGATTACTGTCTTGCACAGACATGTGCTTTTGAATATAAAGTAATGATGGATGAAGATTATGAAAAGGCTTGGCAGAGTTATCTGAAATTATGCAGGCTGTCCGCATCGGGATTTTATACGGATATGCTGAAAGAAGTGGGGCTGGAAAGTCCTTTCGAGGATGGCTGCCTGGAAAATATTGTTTCCAAATTAGAGAACAAACTGAATTGACCGCGGATTACCTTAAAAAACATATCCCCTGCCACATGCGGCAGGGGATATGTTTTTGGATCGTGCCTGCGTAATATGTGACGCCGGCATTTCTAATTGCAATCTTAAATTGGTAAAATCCGCAGGGCCGTTTTCCAGATAAAATTTGTGGAACCGGTAGTCACTGTAGGAACTTCCCCAAATATTCATGGCAGTCCTCTTCAAATCCAATATTTCCAGATAGCCGAGATAATACTTTAGGTAAGTGGCAGGCTCTTCCACAATATATTCATAAATGGAACGTGTGGTGACCGGCGTGGAAATACCTACAGAGGACAGCATTTTATGTATCTCGCTGTAACTTGCGCCTTCGTAATGAACTGCAATATCAATCAGGGAGTAGAGGCAAAGCTGAATCTGCCGGTCCAGCTTGTAGACCTCATATAATATCTCTGCTTCCGGCAATTCCGCTTTCATCAGTTCTTTGGCATAATCATAGGATTCCAGTTCCACATACATGGCCCAGCCTTCTACATAACCACCGTAGTTCAGAAGGGAACGGACCAGGTTCGTTTTTGCTTTCCTAAAATAGAGCTGACTGTAGACGGTCTGATACAAATGGCCCGGATAGCCCTCATGAGACAGAGTGGTATACAGTTCTATGCCGTGAGGATTGTTTTTCCGGTTAATATAGATAACATTTTCGTGGATGTCATCCATAGGGGGTGTGAGATAAAAGGCCGGACTGCAATATTCTTCCAAGTTTTCGGAAATATATTTTATGGTGCAGACGGGCATTTCCCCGCTGTTATTTTCGGATGTCTTATTTCCTTTCGGCTTTCCGGTAACGGAGGATGCTTCACCGGTCTGGGTCACTTCCTTCAGATCGGGAAATTGGCCCGACATGACTTGCTGCAGGTTTTGGAGCATATCCGATGGTTTGGAGTATGCAAAAGCATCGGCAGCGGAACCGGACAGGGAAGCCAGCCCGGGATTTTTCCGTAAAAGGGCGGAAAGGGCTTCCAGATTGTTATTGAAGTCACGGAACAGCATTATTTTGATATCATCTATATCCCGGTAGGATCCGGTGCCGGAATGTATCAGGTAAAGATAGTACTCTTTGCCTTCCGGGTAGTGGGAGAGGCCGTTTTCATTTGTGCCGCTTCCTTTTAAAAGGAGCAGCTCATCTCCTATTTTCCGGTAGGCGGGAAGCATTACGGTTGTGAGCAGACGGGAATTTTCGGATAGATAGCCGGCTTTTTCCTCTTCCGTAATAAGGCCGTCCCGGAGCAGCGGCTCCAGCCGTTCTTCAAAGGTAGTGTTCAGGAAATGCTGTTCCGATTCCAGCAAAGAAGGATCCATGATGGTGTCGCATTGGCGGATTACTTTATCCACAGAGTAGTCAGGCATAAATAATCCCAAGGATGACTGGTCTTTCAGATAATCGGCAATTCCTTCAAAATAAGTGTCGGTCTGATCCAGCAGGGAGAGATAGTCTTCCACATCCTGTTTTGTGCGGAATGTATACTCTGCCAATAAAATAGGAAGCTGGGACTGTGCGCCCGAGGAGGGGGAAAGGGGATTGGAATAGTAGTACATTTCCATTCCTTCTTTCTCACATTCCAAATAAGGCAGCAGCAGACGGTATGTGTATGCATCGCCGTCCTTCAGTTTTTTTTCATTCAGTCCGTGCAGAAAGTCTATGGAAGCATTCAGTTCTTCCTTGGAGTTCTCCGTCCTGTCTTTGGAATAGGAAGGGAGAACCGGAGTATAAGAATCTAAACCGTAGTCGGCAGGAAATGCGACAGTATAATGCATGTTCAAAGT
The DNA here is from genome assembly GCA_910586275.1 of uncultured Lachnospiraceae bacterium. Classification (GTDB taxonomy): domain Bacteria; phylum Bacillota; class Clostridia; order Lachnospirales; family Lachnospiraceae; genus Kineothrix. Next base: position 4,367 of record CAJUIM010000026.1, read on the forward strand.
ATTGCCGGTCAGCTCGGAAAGAAAGAACTCGTCACAGAAGTCCTGAAAAGCCCGGGCATCCCTGCCGGCAAAAAAAAGAACCGCGCCGGAAAGAAGGATAAAGCACAGGGCGGAACATAATACAGCCTTGCGCTTGGTGGAAAGAGGTGGGAAATTAAATTTATTCACTGGAATTACCTGATGATGTTTTTTTCAGTATATGTGCGGCATGGAGGAAAAATGACAGGGGCATATGTTGACAAAACGGATAAAGTGCCATAAGATAAAGTTGCAAATTTTCCGCATAAGACATGCATTGGGAAGGCAACGGAAAAGAGTTCATGACGGATATGGGGGGTAAGGATGGAAATAAAGCTGCCGGATAAGGTAAGGAAAATAATCGAGAGGATGGAAGCCGCCGGATATGAGGCATATGCGGTGGGCGGATGCGTAAGGGATTCCGTGATCGGCCGGGTGCCTGATGACTGGGATATTACGACCTCAGCCAATCCACAGCAGGTGAAAGCACTTTTCAGGCATACGGTGGACACCGGCATTCAGCATGGCACGGTTACCGTCATACTGGAGAAAGAAGGGTTTGAGGTGACTACTTACCGTATCGACGGAGAATATGAGGACGGCAGGCATCCGAAGAATGTAACTTTTACCAGCCAATTGGAAGAGGATCTGAGGCGCAGGGATTTTACGGTCAATGCCATGGCTTACAATGAACGGAAGGGGCTGATTGATGTTTTCGGCGGAGCGGAAGACATTAGGAACGGAATCATACGATGCGTGGGAAAAGCGGAAGAACGTTTTGGCGAGGATGCATTGCGCATGATGCGGGCGGTCCGTTTCTCCGCACAGCTGGGATATTCTATCGAAGAGGGGACGCTTGCCGCCATAAAGGCAATGGCAGGCAATCTGAAAAAGATAAGCGCGGAAAGAATCCGGACGGAATTGGTAAAGCTTTTGGTTTCGCCGCACCCGGACTTTCTGCGGGTATGTTATGAGACAGGCATTGCCGCAGCGGTATTGCCGGAATTTGCCGTCTGCATGGAGACGGCACAGAACAATCCGCATCATTGCTATACGGTGGGAGAGCATATACTGCAGTCTATGGTGCATGTGAAATGTGAAAAAACGCTGCGTCTTGCCATGCTGCTGCATGATATCGGCAAGCCGACGATGAAAACTACGGACGAAGACGGCAGGGATCATTTTCATGGGCATGCTTCGGTCAGTGCGGATATGGCAAGGAAAATTCTCCGCCGCCTGAGATTTGACAATGATACGCTCCGCACGGTGGAAAGGCTGGTATTATATCATGATTATCCGGTGGAACCTACAAAGAGGAGTGTGAGGCGGGCAATCAGCAAAATCGGGGAAGATATCTTCCCTCTCCTGACGGAAGTGAAAAAAGCGGATATGCTGGCACAGAGCGCATACCGGAGAGAAGAAAAGGAAGAGCAGCTAAAGGCGGTAAAGGAAGTTTATGATGAGGTGATAAAGGACGGTGACTGTGTATCTTTAAAGATGCTGGCCATTACGGGAAACGACCTGATGGAAGCCGGCATGAAACCGGGAAAAGAAATGGGTGAGGTACTGCATAGGCTGTTGGAGGCCGTGCTGGAGGAGCCGGAGAAAAATACGAAGGAAGAATTGCTCAGGCTGTATGAATACTTTCTGTAGTTGGTTCATAAGATAGGATAGGCCGAGAAGGCCAGGAACCGAAAATGGGAGGTATTTATGTGAATGACAGGGCAGTCAGCGTGCTTGAAAACTATGAAATAGAAGTGCTTCGCACATGGAAAGGCCGGGGGGCGATATTGTGTGAGTCCGATAAGGGATTATTGATTTTAAAAGAATATAACGGGCCGAAAGATAAGGTCATTTTTCAGGACGCACTGCTTCAAAGCATCCGGCAGCGGGGATTCCTTGCGGCAGAAAGCCTTCTGAAAACAAAGGAAGGGGAACTTATTGCATACGATCAGGACCGGGTGCCATATATTCTGAAGACTTATTTCGAGGGGAAAGAATGTAATCTCCGTGACATTAAGGAGTGTGTGCAGGCAGTAAAGACCTTGGCAAAACTTCATGAAGCGGCTCAAATGGAAGAGAGGGACATTTCAGGCCAGAGTCAGAGGATGGAACGGGGAATTGACAAAGACTATGAAAAACATAACAGGGAACTGAAAAAGGTACGGAAGTTTCTGAAGGATAAAAGCCAGAAAACCAATTTTGAGATTTTCCTGCTGAAGAACTATGACTATTTTCTGAATATGGCATTACGGACGGCAGAGGAAGTCTCCGCCTATTCTGCCGAAAACGGAAAAGAGGATGCGCCCTGCATTATCTGCCACGGGGATTATCAATATCACAATATTATTGTGGGGAGCCATGGAATGGAAGGAATGGCCGTGGTGAACTTTGAAAAGTGTGTATGGGATAATCCTGTCAGGGATTTGTATCTGTTTATGCGGAAACTGTTGGAAAAGAGCGGATGGTCGCAGGAGCTGGGGACATTGCTGTTGGATACTTACCGCAGGGAACGTCCGCTGCAGCCCGAAGACTGCCGGCAGCTGTATTTCAGGCTGCTTTATCCGGAAAAATTTTGGAAAATTGCCAATTTCTATTATAATTCCGGTAAAGCGTGGATACCGGGACGAAATATGGATAAACTGGAGAAGCTTTTGGCGCAGGAACAGGAGAAAATACGTTTTCTGGAAAATTTTAAAAGTATGTACGGCTGATACTTTTGGCTTTTCTTTTTCACCGGATTAGTATATAATAACAAAATACATAAGTTTTTTTGGGATTCAGATGAGGAGGTTTTCATGCACGGAAGTCTTTTTGGGAAAAAAGGGAAACCGATACTTGTGGCGGTATCAGTGCTTTCTATATTGACGATGGGGATGATTGCCACCGGCTTTCTGGCGGGGAGCGGCAGCAAAGGGATGGCATATGAGTCGGATTATGAAAAATTTGATTCCGGTTTTGTCATTGCGCAGCCCGGAAGTTACGACTCGGCAGACACTGCGGTCATCAGGGAATTGGATATGGAACAAAGGAAGATTACCTTCATGAATATCGAAACGGGTAAATATTATACGCTGGATTATGACGGGGCAACCTTGATTGCGGATAAATACGGCAATGGCATGTCCATGTCCCAGATGCATGACGGAGATATAGTGGATGTAACATTCTTAAGAAGCAGGAAAAAATTATCCAGCATAAAATTGTCCGACAGTGCATGGGTAATGGAGAATGTGGAGAAATATAGCTTTGATGTGCTGGAGAAAAGTGCGGAAGTGGGCAGCGGCATATACAGTTTAAGAAATAATCTGGTTGTCTCTTCCGAAGGGAAGGATGCTCAGCTGGAAGATATTATCAGAGGCGACGTGGTATCCGTCAGCGGAGTGGGAAACAGTGTGTACAGCGTGGTAGTGGAAGAAGGACACGGATATCTGCGGCTGAGCGCAAACGATTATCTGAAAGGCGGATGGATAGAAGTCGGTCAGGCAGTGATTCAGCAGATAACGGAAGATATGCTGCTGGTAGTGCCGGAGGGCAGCTATAATGTGCATCTGACGGCAAACGGAATTGATGAAGTAAGGCAGGTTACCGTTTATAGAAATCAGGAACTGACCTTGGATGTCAGCGGCTTGGAGCCGGAAGCGCCGAAAGTGGGAAAAATCGTATTTGCAATCAGCCCCAGCAACGCATCCGTGCTGATTGACGGCGAACAGGTGGATATCAGCGGTCCGGTGGAAGTGGAATACGGCGTGCACCAGCTGATGGTCAGGGCGGACGGCTATGAGACGGTGACGCAATACATACGGGTAGGGCAGGAATTGGCCAGCATCAGTATTACGTTGGAGGAAGAAGAGCCGGGAACGGCACAGAAGGACGATGATGCGGCGGACAGCAGCGTAAGCGGCAATGGATCGGAAATATCAGCCAGCGATTTAAGTTCTTATAAGGTATATATCCAGTCGCCGGAAGATGTGGAAGTATATTGGGACGGCGTATATAAGGGATTGGCACCGGTAAGCTTTAAAAAAGAGTCAGGAATCCATACCGTTACCTTACGCAAGCCGGGTTATGTGACCAAGAGCTATACGGTGCAGATTGACGAAGAAGAAAATGACGTGACTTATTCCTTCTCTTCTCTGATAAAGGAAACGGAAATAACAAATACAGTCAGCGGAAACGGCAGCGTCAGCGGGAACAAAAGCGTCAGCGGCAACAGCAGCGACAAAGACAGCTATGTCAGCGGCAACCGTCCGTAAGGAAGGACGGACAGCGGGACGGTGAAAATAGCGGGACAGATGGCATAAAAGGAGGAAAATGAAGAAACAATATACATTGGATGATTTTGAAGGGATTGTGAGAACATTAAGAGGTGAGCATGGATGTGCATGGGACAGGCGGCAGACACATGCCAGCCTGAAGCCGTTTATTACAGAGGAAGCCGCAGAGCTGGTTTCCTCTGTCCGCATTTATGAGAAAACCGGAAATGCAGAAAATATGAAGGAGGAATTAGGCGATATCCTCCTTCATATCGTTCTGCATGCGCAGATAGCGGAAGAGGAAGGGCTGTTTACATTAGAGGATGTTATCGAAGGAATCAGCGAGAAAATGATAAGGAGACATCCTTATGTTTTTCATCCGGAGTCCGGCGGCCCGGAACAGGTATCGGCTAACTGGGAGGAAATCAAGCAGAAAGAAAAAGAAGGGAAAGAATGGATCGAGTCTCCGCTGAGGGAAATCCCTCAGGAACTGCCGGCCCTTATCCGGACCTCAAAAGTATTGAAAAAAGCGGACAGGCTCTATGGCACGGGAAAAAGCTTTCAGGAGAATGCAAAGCGGCTGAAGGAAGCTGCCGATAAAATGTCCAAGCTTGGGCCGGAGAGGGAGGATGAGAGACTGCAGGAGATTTTCGGCGATATGTTAATGAGCCTGTCGGAAATTGCCGCGCAATACCGTATTCCGTCCGAGCAGATATTGACAGACAGGATCGAAGATTTCATAGAACGGTATGAACCGATGTGAGTTTCGGTTACCGGGCCGCAGAAAGGCAGATTTTTCTTGACAAACCATTAGAAACCGTCTATATATATGTATAGACGTTTCATAGGAGAGACTTCTAACAGATAATATAAACTCAAATTAACAGGAGGAGTTCAAGATGAACAAAACAGAATTAATTGCAGCTATGGCTGATCAGTCTGGATTATCTAAAAAAGACACGGAGAAGGCATTAAAAGCTTTTACGGATGTTGTTGCAGAAGAGTTAAGAAAAGAAGGTAAAGTACAGCTGGTTGGTTTCGGTACATTTGAAGTATCCAAAAGAGCTGCAAGAGAGGGAAGGAATCCCCAGAGCGGTGCAGTGATGAAGATAGCCGCTTCCAAAGCACCTAAGTTCAAGGCCGGAAAAGCTCTTAAGGATTTAGTGAATGCATAAATGACGTGGATGACATGAGATTAGATAAATATTTAAAAGTATCACGCCTGATTAAAAGGCGTACGGTTGCAAATGAAGCCTGTGACGCAGGCAGGGTACTTATCAATGATAAACCTGCGAAAGCCTCGGCAAATGTGAAGCAGGGCGATATTATAACGATACAGTTCGGGAACAAGGATGTAAGGGTAGAAGTGCTGGACATACAGGAAACGGTAAAAAAAGACGAGGCGAAAGAATTGTTCCGGTATATTTAAAATACTCCCCTCATATAATCTATAAAAGATTATATGAGGGATTTTTCATGGAAGATTTAAATGCCGCTAAACAGCGGACACATAAACTGATGCTCACAAACAGAAGGACATGTACCATCAGCGGAGTATGTGATGTGCTGTCCTTTGACGTAAAGGAAGTGATTCTTGAGACGGATCAGGGAATGCTGATGATAAAGGGGGAAGATCTGCATGTAAGCCGCCTGACACTGGATAAGGGGGAAGTGGACATCGACGGAAGGATGGACAGCTTCACATATTCGGAAGCGGCAGGATATGGCGGCAAAGGGGAATCCCTGCTGGCAAAATTATTTAAGTAGGTGTAGGATGAGTCAGGACATTATTAATGAAATATATTTTCTCGGAAGCTCTGTCTTGATGGGAATTGTCATTACTTTTATTTATGACTTCATTCTGGTGGGGCGTAGGGTGATAAAACACAGCCTGTTTTTTATTTCTCTGGAGGATTTTGTGTTCTGGGTGGCGTGTGCCCTTGCCGTTTTTTATATGCTTTATAAAGAGAACAATGGGGTACTGCGGTGGATTGCGGTGTTGGGGGCAGCTATCGGGATTCTTCTTTATAAAAGAATCATCGGAAACGGGTTTGTAAGGATCTTGTCGGCCGTCATATTAAAAGAAATCCATATACTGCGGAAAATTGCGGGGATTTTATTCTGGCCTCTGAGATGGATGCTGAAAAAGGTAGGAACATGCTTTCGGTTCTTCTGCCGGAAAGAAAAGAGATTGCATGCATATACAAAAAAGAAGTTGACGGGCATGAAAAAAGTGCTTAGAATAATATTACATAAGCATTGAGGCTGTATGTAAAGATTTAGCTGTCCGGGAAAGGAGGCGTCATGGCGAGGAGAGCGGCATATCGCAGAAAGCGGCAGAACGGTTTCGGGATGCTGCTGGTAACGACGGTAATTGTCATGCTGATGATTGTCGTGATGGTCAAAAGCATTGAACTGAAACAGAAACTGGCCGGATATCAGGCCAGGGAGGCGCAGCTGCTGGAAGAGATTGAAAAGGAAGAGCAGCGCACTAAGGAAATTGAGGAGTATGAAAAATATACGCAGACCAAGCAATATATTGAAGAGGTGGCAAAGGATAAGCTGGGGCTGGTATATGAGGGTGAAATCATTTTCAAAGATGAAGATTGAAATGCAGGTGACGGAATTCCGTAATCTGCATTTTTTGTCGCACGAAAATGTGTTTTCCCGTATATGTTTTGACAAATCCGGCATGCCGCATCATGTATAATATTCCCCTAGAGTATGTTACGCCCTTATGGCAGGCGGCATAACATGTTTGCCGCAGCCTTAAGATAAACAGATTGGTATGCGCAAAGTGCCGCGCGGAAATGAGGGAAAGGATGAAAAAGCAGCTTATGAACGGAGAGGCGCCTTTTGACAGTGTGCTGCCGGAATATGGAAAGAAAAAATTACTGATGTATGCAGATTCCTTTCGGGATTTGGCCAATACATTTGCGGATATACAACAGCAGGAAAAAGCGGATGTCATTGCAGAGGACAGGCAGGAATATCTTTGGAAAAGAAGACTGTTGGAAAACCGGGATCTGATGGCAGAGCATTTGAATGAGGTGGCACATATTATGACGCAGGTGGCGGAAGAGTCCTATCGCTTTATACATATGGGCGACCGGAAAGTAAAGCAGCTGACCCATACGCTGAAAGAAGCGGGGATTATGCTGAGGGAAATCTACCTTATGGAAAGAGAGGAAGGACATAAAGAAATAAATATTGTCATGCGTGCGGCAAAGGGGCCAGGCCTGGAGGTGGAGGAAGTAGGCAACCTGCTGTCCGTCTTTCTGAACCTGAGGCTTATGCCGGCAAAGACAAGCCCGATTTTTGTCAGCAAGGACTGGGGCAGTTACCAGTATGTGGAGGAACCGCGCTTCCATGTCCTTACGGGAGTGGCCAAGGCAGTGAAGGAGACGGAGGATATTTCCGGAGACAATTATTCTTTCTTGGAAATGAAGGAGGGAAGGCTGGCAGCCGTTTTGTCCGACGGCATGGGATCCGGGGAAAAAGCGTGCAAAGACAGTGAATTTGTCATAGACTTTGTGGAAAAATTTCTGGAGGTGGGTTTCTCCAAGGAAACGGCAGTGCAGATGATTAACGGCTCTCTCATTGCCGGCGGGGAATCACAGAATATGTCCACCTTGGATATTTGTCAGATAGATTTATATACCGGCGTATGTGAATTCAATAAAATAGGTTCGGCGCCTTCTTATATAAAAAGGGAAAACCTTATTGAGCAGATCTCGGCGCGGAATCTGCCCTTGGGCGTTTTTTATGAAATGGATATGGAAGTGACGAGACGCAGGCTGGTGGACGGCGACTATGTCATAATGATGTCGGACGGTTTGCTGGATGCGCTTTCCCAAGGCATAGGGGAGGAAATACTGCCGGAAATGCTTGGAAGAATCCAGCTGAAAAATCCGAATGAGATTGCGGGGCATATATTGAATTTCTGCATTGGGCAGAGCAAGGGACGGGTAAGGGACGATATGACGGTGCTGGTAATCGGCATATGGGAAAACTTATAAGCTGAATGATTTGACTTTTGGCATGAAATTAACTAATATAATAGTAGTGCGAAAAGAAACGGATGAAACGGAATGGATGAGAAAATCTTTCATAAAGTAACGGCATATATTGAGAAGCATCGGATGATTGCTTCCGGCGATACGATTGTGACAGGCGTGTCAGGGGGTGCGGATTCGGTATGCCTTTTTTCCATATTGCATGAATTGGCGGAGACAATGATGCTCCGCCTTATTGTCGTGCATGTGAATCACGGAATCAGAGGGGCGGACGCCGATGCGGATGCGTCATATGTGGAGAGCCTATGCAGGACATGGGGGATTCCCTTTGTGCTTGTGCGGGAAGATGTCAGAGCGTATGCCAGGAACGGGCATCTTTCGGAGGAAGAGGCCGGCCGGAAGGTAAGGTATAGGGCTTTTGAAGAGGCTTTAAAGAAGTATGTGCAGGAAACGGTTCCGGCGGGGACCTCCGAAGACAGCTTTCGGAAAGGGAAGATTGCGGTGGCGCATAATGCCAATGACCGTGCGGAAACTATGCTGTTTCATCTGTTCCGGGGGGCAGGACTGACAGGAGCCGCGGCCATGAAACCGGTGAGGGGAAATGTGATCCGCCCTGTGCTATGTCTTGAGCGGAAGGAGATTGAGGAATATCTGCGGCAAAGACAGCTATCTTTCTGTATAGACAGAACCAATATGGAGGATACTTATACAAGAAACCGGATTCGCAACCATATATTCCCATATGTGGAAAAAGAAGTCTGCCATGGCGCGGTGGGGCATATGTGCGAAGCTGCGGACAGGCTGGCGGAGGCGGAAGGATATATACGGAAACAGGCGGAACTGGCATATCGGAGATGCATCTTGGAAGAAACGGCCGGCGGAGACGGGGGAATGAGCCGGCCCGGTTCTTTTGGGCGGCCGGAGGTGCGGCTGGATGCGGGGCGGCTGATGGAGGAAGAAGCGTTTATCCGCCGGCAGGTATTGCTGCTGGGGCTGGAAAAGGCGGCAGGAGGAAGGCGGGACATTGCCTCCGTCCATGTGCTGCAAACGGAAAAGCTATTGGATAAAAGGGGCAGCAAACAGATTTCCCTTCCCCATGGGCTGACGGCAAGAAGGGAGCCGTGGAAAGGGAATACGCAGTTGGTTCTGTGCCGGGCGGAGGAACAAGTGCCGCAGGAACCCGTAGAGATTGCAATTCCGGGAACGGCAGAGGTGCCGGGATTAGGAAAAGTGGAATTTTCCCTGCTGGAGACGGAGAAGCTGCCGCCGGAAAATGAATTGGCAGGATTTTTTTGGGGAAAATCCCAATATATTCCGCAAAAAACATATACGAAATGGTTTGACTATGATAGAATAACTAAGTCTTTAGTTTTTCGCGTAAGGGAAAAAGGGGATTATCTTACAATTAACGAAAGTCTTTCCAGAAAGAAACTGAAAGATTATATGATAAACGAGAAAATCCCGAAGGAACGGAGAGGAAAAATCTATGTTTTGGCGGAGGAAAGCCATGTCATATGGGTGCCGGAGTACCGTATCAGCGAGTATTATAAGATAACGGAAAATACAAAACGTATATTACAAGTACAAATAGGAGGAGGAACGTAAATGGCAGAGCGTATTAAAGTATTATTGTCCGAGGAAGAGGTAGACCGAAGAATTCAGGAAATCGGTGAACAGATAAGCAGGGATTATGAGGGGAAGCAAGTGCATCTTGTCTGCGTGCTGAAGGGCGGCAGTTTCTTTATGTGTGAACTGGCGAAAAGGATAACGGTGCCGGTTTCCCTTGATTTTATGTCGGTATCCAGCTACGGAAGTTCTACGAAATCCAGCGGGGTTGTAAAAATTGTGAAAGATTTGGATGAGCCGCTGAAAGATAAGGAAGTAATAGTAGTGGAAGATGTGGTGGATTCCGGAAGGACGCTCAGCTATTTACTGGAAATGCTGAGGGACCGGGGACCAAGGAGCCTTCGGCTGTGTACGCTTTTGGATAAGCCTGACCGAAGGGTGGTGGACGTGGATGTGGACTATACCGGATTTCAGATTCCGGATAAGTTCGTGGTCGGCTACGGACTGGATTATGACCAGAGGTATAGGAATCTTCCCTATATCGGAGTGGTGGAATTTGAATAACGGTTCAGCTTTGCCGAGCCGTTACGAGTTTATTGGATGAGGTGAAAAGTAAATTGAACAATAATAATAAAAGGAATTTTAACGTATATTTTTTGGTGATCCTTGGGCTGATGTTCCTGGCTGCCTGGATGTTCCGCGGACTGTCCGGTCAGGAGACGGATTATACAAGGGGCGAACTGACGAAGGACCTTGGCTCGGGCAATGTGATAGAAGCGATTATGCAGCCTAATAAGGAGACGCCGACAGGCATAGTCAGAGTATTTTTAAAGAGCGGGGAAGAGAAGACTCTGTATGTCACGGATATACAGGAAATGGAAGAGGAACTGATAGCCAACGGCTTGGATCCGCAGGTGCGCGACATTCCGAGGGAGAACTGGTTTATGACCAGTATTTTCCCTATTTTGTTGGTACTGGTGGTAGGCGTGTTTTTCTTTGTCATGATGAATGCACAGAATTCCGGAGGAGGCGGCGGAAGCGCGAAGATGATGAACTTCGGCAAGAGCCGTGCCAGACTGACCTTGGACAATAAAATAACATTGAAGGATGTGGCGGGTCTTCAGGAAGAAAAGGAAGAACTGGAGGAGATTATCAATTTTCTCAAGGAGCCGGGCAAGTTTACGAAGGTTGGAGCCAGGATTCCCAAGGGCGTACTGCTGGAAGGCGCTCCCGGCACAGGAAAGACGCTGCTTGCCAAGGCCATAGCAGGGGAGGCAAGCGTGCCGTTTTTCAGTATATCCGGCTCGGACTTTGTGGAGATGTTCGTAGGTGTGGGTGCGTCCAGAGTGCGGGACTTATTTGCCGATGCGAAAAAACATTCGCCTTGCATTGTGTTTATAGATGAGATAGATGCCGTGGCAAGAAGACGCGGTACCGGCATGGGCGGCGGACATGATGAAAGGGAGCAGACGCTGAATCAGCTGTTGGTGGAGATGGACGGCTTTGGCGTAAATGAAGGGATTATTGTCTTGGCGGCGACTAACCGGGTGGATATTCTGGATCCTGCTATTCTGCGTCCGGGACGGTTTGACAGGAAAATAACAGTCAGTGCGCCGGATGTAAAGGGCAGAAGGGAAATTTTGGGCGTGCATTCCAAGAATAAGCCGTTGGCAGAAGACGTAAATCTGGAGCAGATTGCCCAGACTACGGCAGGCTTCACCGGTGCGGATTTGGAAAATCTGATGAATGAGGCAGCTATTCATGCGGCTATGGAAAACCGGGCTTTCGTAAAGCAGGAGGATATCAGGAAATCTTTTATTAAAGTAGGAATCGGGACTGAGAAAAAGAGCCGCATTATCTCCGACAAGGAGAAAAAGATTACGGCATATCATGAGGCAGGGCATGCCATCCTCTTTCATGTGCTGCCCGACGTAGGGCCGGTTTATACCGTATCCATCATTCCCACAGGCTTGGGCGCGGCCGGTTATACCATGCCTCTGCCGGAAAGGGATGAAATGTTCATGACCAAAGGCAAGATGCTGCAGGAAATCATGGTATCCTTGGGCGGGCGTATTGCGGAAGAAATTATTTTTGACGATATTACCACAGGCGCTTCCAGCGACATCAAGAAAGCCACCAAGGTTGCCCGCAGGATGGTAACCAGATATGGGATGTCGGACAATATCGGCGTAATTAATTATGACGATGACGATGATGAAGTGTTTATCGGACGCGACCTGGCCCATGCGAAAAGCCACAGCGAACTGATATCCGGTGAAATTGACAAGGAAGTGAAAGAGATTATCGGCAGCTGCTACGCGAAGGCAAAAGCAATTATTGAGGAGCATGAAGAGATATTGCATAAATGTGCAAAGCTATTGCTGGAGAAAGAGAAGATTGCGCGGGAAGAGTTCGAAGGTTTGTTCGGAGGCAAGGGCTTAACGGCGGAAGATTTTATGAAAGAGGTATGATATTGTGCGAATTGCATAAAAAATAAAATAGTGTTTTGTAATATTTGTGAATCCTTGGTATTTACGCAAATGGTGGGTTATGCTATTATACTATTTGTAACCCCCCCAATACATTATATAGTTTTTTGCTATACCCCATAAGAAATACCTTCTCTAAAAAAGACAGCAGAGCGATGGCTGTCTTTTTTACTGTGCGGAATTGGCAAGGAAGGCAGTTTTAAGACATGCTCGATGACAAAAAATGGCTTGAATATCTGCAAGGCATAGTATAAAATAATGCATAGAAAAGATAGGGAGAAAATGGCATGGAGACAAATAGATTTCTTGAAATGGAACAGGACCGCCAGTATTATATTACGGCAATGCGTCCTGTTTTTGACAGAATGGCACTATTCAGTGACTGTACGGGAGATTATGTGATTCCGCCGGAACCGAATGTTTACGGAATGGCAACGATAAAGTTCCGTACAAAAAAGGATAATGTGGATCGGGTATATTTCGTCTGTGAAAATGAAAAGCATTTAATGTTCAAGCGGGAGTCGGATGATTTGTTTGACTATTACGCACATACGGTGCAGTTGGAGAACAGGGAAATCAGTTATTATTTTGAAGTGCAGGCAGGAAAGATTACATGCTATTTTAATTTTCAAGGGGCGCAGAAACATATTGACAGGCATTATGACTTTCGCCTGATACCCGGCTATAAGACACCGGAATGGGCGAAAGGGGCCGTCATGTATCAGATTTATGTGGATCGCTTTTATAATGGGGATCCGTCCAATGACGTACTGACGGATGAATACCATTATATTGGCGATTACACAGTAAAAGTGGAGGATTGGAACAAATATCCGGCAGCCATGGGTGTGCGTGAATTTTATGGCGGGGATCTGCAGGGCGTGTTGGATAAGATGGATTATCTGCAGGATCTTGGGATAGATGTGATTTATTTTAATCCGCTGTTTGTATCGCCTTCCAATCATAAATATGATATTCAGGATTACGATTATATAGATCCGCATATCGGAAAGATTGTGGCGGATGAGGGAGAACTGCTCCGGCATGGACAGGAGAATAGGCACGCCACCAGATACATTAACCGTGTGACCAATAAGATAAATTTGGAGGCCAGCAATGAACTGTTTGCGCAAGTGGTGGCAGAGGCTCACAGGCGGGGAATGAAAGTGATATTGGACGGCGTATTCAATCATTGCGGCTCTTTCAATAAATGGATGGACAGGGAACGGATCTATGAGAACCAGGAGGGGTATGAGAAGGGAGCCTATGTGGACCGGGAAAGTCCTTACCATAAATACTTTGCGTTCCATAATGAAGGGGCATGGCCATACAACGGTACCTATGACGGCTGGTGGGGGCACGATACATTGCCGAAGCTGAATTATGAAGCTTCCAGGGATTTGTTTGAATATGTATTGCATATTGCCAGAAAATGGGTATCCCCGCCGTATAATGCGGATGGATGGCGGCTGGATGTGGCGGCAGACTTAGGCCATTCTCCGGAGTACAACCATTATTTCTGGAAGGAATTTTATAAGGCGGTGAAACAGGCCAATCCCAATGCGGTGGTGTTGGCAGAGCACTACGGAAATCCGGTTGACTGGCTGCATGGGGATGAATGGGATTCGGTGATGAACTATGATGCCTTTATGGAACCGGTGACTTGGTTCCTGACAGGGATGCAGAAGCATAGTGATGATTTCCGGCAGGATATGCTGGGCAATGCCGAGAGTTTTTGGGGGGCTATGACATATAACTCGGTGAATATGACGATGCCTTCCCTGTATATGGCAATGAATCAGCTGTCAAACCACGATCATTCCCGTTTTCTGACGAGGACGAACCATGTGGTGGGCAGAACGAACTCTCTTGGGCCGGAAATGGCAGATTATAATGTGAATAAGGCAGTGATGCGGGAGGCCGTGCTGATTCAGATGACATGGCCCGGCGCGCCTACCATATATTATGGCGACGAGGCAGGAGTGACCGGATTTACGGATCCGGATAACCGGCGGACCTATCCTTGGGGAAGGGAAGATAAGGAACTCATTGAGTTTCATAAACAAATGATTGCGATCCATAAAGAAAACAGGGAATTCCTTACCGGTTCGTTAAAATATATGGAGGCGGATTACAATGTAATCGGTTACGGACGTTTTAACCGGCAGGAGCAGTCGCTGATTCTGGTGAACAACAATCAGCATGAGATTACGAAAGAACTCTCCGTCTGGCAAATAGGCACGCCGAAGGAAGGGGTAATGAAACGGCTGATGCTGACTACGGCAGAAGGCTTTACCGGAGAAAAAACGGATTATCCTATCATTAAAGGAAAAGTGAAAGTGACTTTGCCGCCGACTTCCGCAATTGTATTAAAACATTATAAAAAGAAGGGCAAAAATTTCTTGCAATTTAGATAGCTATGTGATATAAATGTATAGTATCGGGTGAGGGTACTGCGCTGCGTAAGTTTATTGGGATTTATGCGGTGCGGTACTGCCCGTGATGAAACGGATGGATTCCCGAGTGGCCAAAGGGGACAGACTGTAAATCTGCTGCAAATTGCTTCGGTGGTTCGAATCCACCTCCATCCATTGCCGTCCATGAGTCTGACAGAATTGTGGGCGGAGAAAGAGAGAATGCTGGTGTGGCGGAATAGGCAGACGCAAAGGACTTAAAATCCTTCGGGAGCAATCCCGTGCCGGTTCAAGTCCGGCCACCAGCATTATTTTTGTTATCGGGCCGTCAGAAGAAGGAACGGCGGATATGGGAGAGAAAAGCGATGACATTTAATATCAGAAAAGATCCAAAAAGGATAGTGGTAATCTGTATTGCAGCCGTATTTATGGCAGTCAACATAAAATCCTTTGTAAGGACAGGGGGGCTGTATCCGGGTGGGGCCACTGGAGTTACGATATTGCTTCAGACAATTTTTGAGAGGTTTTTTGATATTGAGGTTCCTTACACCATTATAAACTTACTGCTGAATGCCGTTCCGGTATATATCGGATTCCGCTTTATCGGTAAAAAATTCACGCTGCTTTCTTGCCTGATGATTGTCCTGACCAGTTTCCTGACAGACATCATACCGGCGCAGGTAATCACATATGACATTCTGCTGATCAGCATATTCGGCGGGATTCTGAATGGGCTGGCAATCAGCATGTGCCTGATGGTGAATGCCACTTCCGGAGGCACGGATTTTATTTCCATCTACCTTTCCGAAAAGAAAGGGGTGGATGCTTGGAATATGATATTAGGCATTAACATCATTATCATTTCCATTGCCGGATTTTTGTTTGGCTGGGATAAGGCATTGTATTCCATTATATTTCAGTATGCTTCCACGCAGGTGCTGCACCTTTTGTATAAAAAATACCAGAAACAGACATTTTTCATTGTTTCCGATAAGCCAAGGGAAATATGCGATGCCATATATGCGGTGAGCAATCATGGAGCCACTATTTTGGAGGGAAAGGGTTCCTATGAGCATTGCGAGCGGAATGTGGTATATTCGGTAGTTTCGAGAGAAGAAGTGAAGAAAGTAGTGCAGGCAGTAAGGAAAATTGACGAGAATGCTTTTATCAATGAATTAAAAACGGATGAACTGTCAGGGCGTTTTTATCAGAGGCCGGCTGATTAGGGAGAGTCTGAAAATCCCGGGAGAGTTCCGGAAAGCATTTTTCAATACGTCTGAGGGCTGGGCTATGCGGTAACCGCATGGCCTCTTTTTATGCACACGGGCACCCGGAGGAAGTATGTCAGCAGAAGCTGACGGGTGCCCGGCGTGTGGAGCAGGGGAAAGGATTTCCCCTGCCTGACTGGGGGAATCTTTTCACTGCTCGATGAAATTCCTGCCGATTCGGTCATGAGGGGGAAGCCATAGTGCCGGCCGAAATATTTTTTAGTTCCAAGATGGCATCCTCAAAG
Organism: uncultured Lachnospiraceae bacterium; assembly: GCA_910586275.1. GTDB lineage: Bacteria > Bacillota > Clostridia > Lachnospirales > Lachnospiraceae > Kineothrix. The sequence goes on from CAJUIM010000026.1 coordinate 20,639, forward strand.
GGCATGACGTGCAGTCCCTGATAAGCAAGCAAAAGCACATCTACAGGAGCCTGTCTGAGTATATCTTTGGGGGATTCGCATGGATATGTGAGTTTCCAGCATTCAAACAGATACCCGATCCAGGACATAAGGTCTTCCGGATAGGTTGGGCCTTTTCGGATAGGGTTTTCCGCCTCCAAAGTTTCCATGATATAGGAGGAACCTCTCCACATTTCGGTGTAATCTTTATGGTACAGATAAATTGCAGTCTGTGAATTCATTAGTTTTTCTATAAAATCTCTGGAATCATAGCCCTTTCTTACCGATTGGACAAATAAATCGGCAGACATCTCACAATATCCTATATTGCTATTATTCAGTTCCATTATTTGTTCCACTCCTCAATGATTTCGTCAAAAAATCTTATGTCCTGCGCACGCCGGTATTTTGTCTGTATCTGATTGAGCAGCCCTTGCATTTGGGTGATGCGATTTGTGTTTTCGGCTATAATCAGCTTTTTTTCTTTTTCTGACAGTACAGAACTGCGAAGGATTCGTATATGGCTTTGGCTGCAGGACTTTTCGGTTTTCAGCACATACTGCTTTCCTAATTTTACATGCCGCAGCGCTTCCAGCAGTCCCTTGTCGCATAGGATGCCCTCATAGAAGCGGTTGAGCGCCTGTGTCATTTTATCATCGGCTATCAGGCCGATGATAAGGTCATAGGAGGCATTATATGCCTGATACCGTTCTTCCAGTTTATGGTACACGGAGAAATCCAGGATTTTCCTATTGTAGGCAATATATAAAGCCCAATCGATCTGGCTGTCGTAATCATCGGAAAATTCTTTCTGCGCCAAACCGTTGAAATTGCATTCCAATTCATAAAGGATATGCTGGGGATAAGGAGCAATTAAGCCCTTGGGCTGTTCCGCCCTGTCGCCCATGTAAAAGCCGTTGCCGAAGTCGCAGGCTGTCCGGCCCGCATCCGGTTTAATGCTGCCTTTTATTCCGCTTTTAGAACCGTGGTATAAAATCATATCTTTCCCTTGCTCTTTCTTTATGACTTCTTCCGTACAATAAGCCTGTAAGCATATTTGTGCTGCGCTTGGCTTATTGCACGGGGGTGGAGGAGTTATAAATAATATTATAATGCCGAAATAAAATTTTTACAAACGAATAATGAAAAGAATATCTGTTGTTTTATGAAACATGGGATAATTATGGAAAAAAAGAAAGAGGATAAATAGGAAATATGATTTTGGGGAAAGGAATGAATTTTCAAACATGTTTCAGGGGAAGAAGAAATGACGGCCGATATGAAAGGACAGGCCAATGATTGTGAGATTCTGCGGAAAGCCGCCGTACCGTCTTCTTCCGGATTCAATCGATACAGCACGGCTGTGAGTTCTGAATCCGGAAGAAAATCGGGTGTTTGCCGCAGAGCGAAAGCGTATACGAATAAAAACAAGATTTCTGGCGCGGGCTGCGGCTTAAGTGAATGGCATTGGGACATATACATGCCCTTTGTCTTGCGGAACGTAATTTCAATATATTTCAGTTGGTATAATCCTGAATAATAGGAGGTATCTGGGACAGCATGTTGTCGATATCTTCAAACATGGCGCTTTTGGTAGTTCCCAGATTGTTGGCACGGTTAATATGGTGCACGACTTCCTGATACTGTTTCCTTGTATTTTCGAAGAAGCTGTTCAGTTCCTGCAGGGCAATTCTGGAATTGTCAATGACATCGGAAATCTCTGTCTGTACCGATGTGGCGCCTTCCGCAGCCTGTGTGATATTATCAAACATATCATAGGTTTCGTCTACTTTTGTCAGACTCTGTTCCAGTGCGTTGTGTGAGGTGTTGATGCTGTTGTTCAGTTTGTCGGTTCCGACTTCCACATCGCCGATGCTGGAATCAACTGCTGCGGCCAGGCTTTTGATTTCCTCTGCCAGATTTTTTACTTCATCCGCCACTACCGCGAATCCTTTTCCTTGTTCGCCGGCCCTTGCGGCTTCGATGGATGCGTTGAGGGAGAGAATGTTCGTCTGGTCGGCAATGGATACAATTTTGCTCATGCAGCTTTTAATATTTCTTAAGGACAGCTGGAAATCCTCAAAGGTCTTCTGCATTTCATCAAAATAGGTTTCTACCATAAGAGAACTGTTTTTCAGCTGTTCCACTTCTCCCTGCGCCTGTACTACCGACTGGGCAATGTTATCTTTCACCGATTCAAAACGGCCGGATACGGAATTGATATTGGAGAAAGTATTGTCAAAATTCTGCAGTGTTTCTCTGAAATTTTCAGACTCTGTCAGAACATCGCTAAAGGACTTGCTGACCATGCCGAGTTCATATAAAGAGGATACTTCGCTTTGCACAAGTGCCTGATGGTAATCTTTTAAACTGCCTGTCACATACAGCACCGGATACAGGCTTTTGGATTTCTGCTGGGATTTTTTTCCGAAACTCATTCTATTTCCTCCCTTATTCAAATACAACACAAGTCATGGACTGGTTGACAAATTGATTGTTGTAATGTTCCCCGTATCCCACAAGGCCGGCATGACTGCCTAGAGTCCCCATCTCATTCAAGTATTCCTGCATATAATGATTCTCGGTAAACAGCAAGTAACGGAACAGGCAGTTTACGGAAAAGACAGCGGAAATTTTCGGAAAATCCTGACGGATTGTCTGTATGGTATTTTTTACAATTGCCTTGTAATCCCCTAATTCCAGCATAATCAGCACATCGGAATCGTTTACCTGCCGGAAGCAGGTCAAAGCATTTCCGTTCACTTCTTTAATGGATATGATGCATGTTTCGCTTCCGTTGATTTTCCCGAAAGGATTTTTAAAAGTCTGGGTCAGAATTTCTTTTTCCGTTATATGGAGAATATCCTGATATACTTGTTTTGCCGATTTCCCGTTTAGCTTTCCGATTATGTAGTTGGCTTTATCTGTTTTGGAGGCAATGAAGCGGTAATTGCCTTTTTGATGGTAAATGTTTTCTTTGTAGGCTTTTACCCTGCCGTTATTTTTAACGAGGGCATATGCCACGGCATCTTGATATACTTTGCCGTTGGCAGATATTTTCCCGCCGTCTCCGGTACCTCCTACCAATGGAATGTTGCGGTGCTTCAATACGCTGTAAATAGTGGTGAGTACGCAGGCATCATTGGCGGAACAAAAATCGATGCAGACCGTATCCCTGCCGGAGCCGTTTACATCATGTACATCTTTTTCCAATCGGTCAATATATTTAACGGGCATAAGCGATACGTTCTCTAATACATTGGCAGCCGCGCCGGCAATGCCGTAATAGGCTATGACACTTACTCCCTTCTCCGCGACTTTTGTATCATAACTCATACCGATGCATCCGATGCTCGGCACTTTCGGAAAAAGTTCTTCTAACTTTTTTACATGTGCCTCAAATTGCCCGCTGTTGGACATCAGCATGATTAGTTGGGGTTTGTCCAATCCGCGGACTGCTTCCTGCAAGTTTCCGCTTTGGCTCATACCAAAAAACTGTCTCACTTTATCGCCCTCTCTTCCTTATCAATCTCTCATGTCATTCTTAATTAAATATTATTATACTTTAGTACCAGACAGAAGGTCAATAATTATTGTTGAAATTTTGTGTAAGAAGAGGTATTATGTTTACTGTCTGCAAACACATATGCCAAGACGGGTATACAGACAGGCCGGACAGGGAAAGGAAGGGAAACGTATGCAGAAGGTGATATTGGGCAGGACAGGGATGGAAGTGAGCAAAAATGGGTTCGGTGCGCTGCCGATACAGCGAATATCGAAAAAGGAAGCGGTATACCTGCTTCAGAAAGCATTTTACAACGGCATTAATTATTTTGACACCGCAAGAGGGTATACGGACAGCGAGGAGAAACTGGGGGCGGCGTTTTCCTATATAAGGGAGAAGCTGATTATAAGCACAAAGACCGGGGCGCAGGATGCAGACGGATTTTGGAAGGATTTGGAGACAAGCCTGCGGATGCTTGGCACGGATTATATAGATATTTATCAGTTCCATAATCCTGCATTCTGTCCGAAGCCCGGCGACGGGTCAGGGCTGTACGAAGCGGCGTTGGAGGCTAAGAAGCAAGGGAAAATCCGGGCAATCGGGTTTACCAACCATAGGTTGGCAGTGGCTAAGGAAGCCATTGAATCCGGATTGTACGAAACTATGCAGTTTCCGTTTTCTTATCTGGCGGACGAGAAGGACATGGAAATCGTAGATAGGTGCAGGGAGACAGGCATGGGATTTATCGCCATGAAAGCATTGGCAGGGGGACTGATTGCCAATTCGGCTCTTGCGTATGCATATATGGCTGAATTCAGCCATGTGGCTCCTATTTGGGGAATTCAGCGGGAAAACGAATTGGATGAGTTTCTGGCTTATCATACGGCTCCTCCGGTACTGACAGAGCAGATGAAAAAGGAAATAGAAGAGGAGAGGCAGGGACTGGCAGGGGATTTCTGCAGGGGCTGCGGGTATTGCATGCCATGTCCGGCAGGCATTGAAATCAATAATTGCGCGAGAATGGGTTTGCTGCTGCGCCGGGCTCCGAAAGAAGGGTATTTGGGTGCGGAATGGCAGGAAAAAATGAAAAAGATTGAAAATTGCCTGCATTGTGGAAAATGTAAGGGAAAATGTCCTTATGGGCTGGATACGCCGACGCTGCTTGCCAAAAATTATGAGGATTACAAGACTTTTTTATAGAGCATGGGCCGGAAGGGTGAGATTGAAATGAGGGCATCGGAAAACAAGACATACGATATGGTTTATATAGGTGTATTTGCGGTATTGATGGTAATTTGCACATGGATTTCCATACCGATGGCGGTTCCCTTTACCCTGCAGACCTTTGCGGTATTCTTTTCGGTGGGGATGCTTGGCGGAAAGAAGGGGACAATTGTTATTTTGGTGTATATATTATTGGGGATTATAGGGCTTCCGGTATTTTCCGGCTTTATGGGAGGCATCGGGAAACTGCTGGGGAATACCGGAGGGTATATCATTGGCTTTGTTTTTTCCTCCTTGGCTATGTGGGGGATGGAAAGGCTGGTTGGCAGGAAGATATGGGCACTTGGGATATCGATGGTATTGGGGCTTATTATTTGTTATGTCTTCGGCACGGCATGGTTTATGGCAGTGTATGCGGAAAATGCAGGGACAGTGGGACTGATGACGGTTTTAGGGTGGTGTGTGTTTCCGTTTATTGTGCCGGATCTGATAAAAATTGCGCTGGCGCTTGCATTGAGCGGCCGGCTGCGGCATTTTCTGCATCAGCCCTGAAAGCCACTCTGCGTCTGCAGCGGAGAGAAAAGATTCTGCATATGCTGCGGAGTCAAGACTGTATTTCCTGCATACTAATATAAAGAGCGTATTGCGAAAGGGATACGGAATGGGGAAAAAGACAGGGAACCTGGCTTCCTTGCATCCGGGACAGCAGGGGTGGATTTCAGACATACATGCGGAAGAGGATATAGGACAGAGACTTAGAGATATGGGGCTGGTGGAAGGCAGCAGAATAGAATGCGCCTACCGCAGCCCTTTTGGCGATCCTACGGCCTATTTTGTGAAAGGGACATTGATAGCCATCAGGAATAGGGATGCGGAAAATATAGACATAGAATCAGAAAGTCCGTTATTTGGGGGGAGTGGCAGGGAATGGGGGTAAGTAATGTTTCGGCAGAAATAGGCACGGGCTGCAGCGGCTTGGAAATCAAAAAGAAAAGAGGCAATGATATTGTAGTGGCTTTGGCCGGCAATCCTAATGTAGGGAAGAGCACAGTATTCAATGCCATGACAGGATTGCACCAGCATACCGGCAACTGGGCGGGAAAAACAGTGGCAAATGCACAGGGATATGCAGCTTACGGGCAGCAGGGGTATGTGATGGTGGATATTCCGGGATGTTATTCTTTACATACACGTTCGGCGGAGGAAGATGCGGCAAGGGAATTTATCCGTTCCGGCGTGGCCGATGTAGTGGCAGTGGTCTGCGACGCGGTATGCTTGGAACGGAATATGGAGTTGGCACTGCAGATAATGGAACTGACGGACAAAGTGGTGATCTGTGTGAACTTAATGGACGAGGCGGCGAAGAAAAAGATCCGCATAGACTTAAAAGGTCTGCAGGATAGGCTGGGAGTTCCTGTCATAGGGACATCGGCCAGAGAAGGCATAGGGATCCAGGCCTTATATCAGGCAATTAACGAGGCGGCGGCAAGGCAGAAAAGCGGCAATGGGGAATATAGCAGTCCGCAAGGGACAGACAGGGCTGGGGCAGTCTGCCGGGGGCTGATAAAATATGAAGACAGCAGCTATCTGGCCGCTGACCGGAAAAAGGATAGGATTTTTACCGGAAAGATAACGGCAGTGCCAATTATGTTTTTGCTTTTATTGGGCACATTCTGGCTGACCATGATAGGGGCCAATTATCCTTCGGAATTGCTGCGGAATCTTTTTGCATTTCTGGAAGGGAAACTGATGGACGGACTTTTGCGGATAAGGGTACCGGCCCCACTTCGGGAGATGCTTGTGTACGGGGTGTATAGGGTGGTGGCTTGGATCGCGGCAGTTATGCTGCCTCCTATGGCAATCTTCTTTCCTCTGTTTACCGTTATGGAAGATTCCGGATATCTGCCTCGGGTGGCGTTTAACTTGGATAAATGCTTCAGGAAATGCAATGCATGCGGGAAGCAGAGCCTTACTATGTGCATGGCGTTCGGATGCAATGCGGCAGGAGTGACCGGATGCCGTATCATTGATTCTCCCCGGGAACGGCTGATTGCCATTATAACAAACAGTTTTGTGCCGTGCAATGGCAGGTTTCCTGCATTGATTGCCATTATTTCCATGTTTTTCATAGGCGGGGAGGCAGGGGTTGGAAAATCATTCCTTTCCGCATTGGTGTTGGCCGGATTTATTGTTTTGGGCGTAGGGATGACTTTTTTTGTTTCTTGGTTTCTTTCGGTTACCATGTTAAAAGGTATGCCTTCATTTTTTGCATTGGAATTGCCCCCTTACCGCCGTCCGCAGATTGGACGCATAGCGGTAAGGTCTGTCTGTGACAGGACAATATTTGTATTGGGGCGGGCCATGGCGGCGGCAGCGCCGGCGGGGCTTATTATCTGGCTGATGGCCAATTGCCGGGTGGGGAATATGACGGTGCTGTCATATTTGGCAGGGGTATTAAATCCGATTGCAAGGATGATGGGACTGGACGGTGTTATATTGCTGGCATTTATATTGGGAATGCCGGCCAATGAAATTGTGGTGCCCATCATTATTATGGCATATCTGTCAAAGGGGACATTGACAGATATCGGTGATTATAATATTCTGAAGCAGCTGCTGACAGACAATGGATGGACATGGGTGACGGCGGTGAGTACCATGCTTTTCTCGCTGTTTCATTGGCCCTGCGCCACAGCCTGCATGACAATACGCAAGGAGACAGGCAGCCTGAAATGGACTTTGGCTGCCATTCTGATTCCGACGCTGCTGGGGGTCATTGTCTGCATGGTTTTCTGTTTTGCAGCCAATCATGTCCGTTTATAGGTCTTCATGAAAACGGAATAAAAAGGAATTTTGCAAATTCTGCGGTTTATCTTCCATTTGGCGGCAGGTTGCTTTATAATAGTCAGCAGATGACAAGGAGGATCGGATATGCAAGGACGGCCACAGAGAATGTACGCAAAGTGCAGGATATGCGGGGATGAGACGGAACATAAATTGTATTATGTGAAGGAAATGTTTTTCGGGACGGGGCAGGAGTTTATTTATTTTGAGTGTGAGAAATGTCAGTGTATTCAGATTGCGGAGATGCCGGAGGATATGGATGCGTTTTACGGCAGTGATTATTATAGCTTCAGTAAGCCGGTATTGAAAGAGCCTGCAGCATCGAAACGCATCGAAACGCGGGTTCTCGATGTTGGATGCGGAGCGGGGAAATGGCTGGCCGATAAATATGTAGAGGGGCATGTTAACCTCTTTGGGTGCGATCCTTTTCTGGAGGCCGATCTCTCTTATGGGGAATGCATTCATATAAAGAGATGCACCATACATGAAATGGATGGTTCTTTTGAAGTGATACGCCTGCATGATTCGTTTGAGCATGTAGGAGATCCTTTGGATGTCTTGATCAGTATTGGTCGGTTATTGACGGATTCGGGCATGGCTCTTGTGAGCATACCCGTATATCCCAATGCGGCATTTGATATTTTCAAAGAAGACTGGTATCAGTGGGATGCACCTAGGCATTTATTTCTGCATTCCGTGAAAAGCATGGAATTTCTTTGTCAAAAAGCCGGATTGAGAATTCAGGATATTAATTATAATTCCGATTATCGGCAGTTTGTGTCTAGCCTTTTGTGCCGGAGCGGAGTGCCGTATATGGAGCAAAGCAATGAGGTGATGGTCACCGGGATTGGACAGCAGCAAATCGATCAATTTAAGAAGCTGACAGAGGAACTGAACCGGAAAGGATACGGGGATCATGCCGTATTTGTCATAGTGAAGGAGAGAAAGGGAGGCTTATGACAGCAAATGTGCGGCAATGGTTTGCCGTCTGAAGCATAGTCGAAAAGAGGAATGGGTTATGGAAGGAATAGCTGACAAAGAAAAAATAGGGAAGGAAAAAGCTGTGAAAGAAAAAGAACTAACCGGAAGAAACGGAAAAAAGGGCATTACCGGCAGCACCTTAAAGCTGATTGCCATTATTGCCATGTTTATCGACCATGTGGGCGCAATCGTGCTGGCGAGGATGCTGATGATCGGGCCGGGAGGGCAGATGGGCGTGATGCAGGCGAATATGAAACTGATTTATTTATATTTGGCATTGCGTTTTATCGGCCGGTTGGGATTTCCCATTTTCTGCTATTTGCTGATCGAGGGATTCCGGTACACCAGGAACGTGAAGAAATATGCAGGGAGGCTGTTTCTTTTTGCGCTGATCTCCGAACTGCCTTTTGACCTTGGCTTTGCGGGAAGTGTTTTTTATATGGATTATCAGAACGTATTTTTTACGCTGTTTATCGGGCTTTTGGTGATAGCGGGGCTTCGTTTTGCGGAAGGGAAAGCGGAATGGAATAAGGGATTACGGGCGGTGCTCGTTGTGTGTATGCTGGTTGCAGGGGCGGGAGCGGCAGAATTGCTCAGGACGGATTATGGAGCCATGGGGGTTTTGACGATTGTGATTATGTATCTGTTCCGGAAAAACCGGGTGCTGGAGGCAGGAGCAGGCTGTGTGATGCTGACGGCAATGCAGCTGATGGAAATATCTTCTTTTTTTGTGCTGATTCCGATCCGTATGTATAACGGAAGACGGGGATGGAATATAAAATGGTTTTTCTATGCTTTTTATCCGCTGCATATTCTGCTGCTGTATCTGATTGCCTGTGCCATGGGGCTGGGTGGGATAAGGCTTATGAGGTAGCGTAATGCCAAAAGCAGCGCCGGATGCCGAGTTTACTGTTTTTTAATTAAAATTTGGGAATGGTTTTATTGTATTTTTCTGCATGAGAATTAGAATAAATATAAAAGATGATTGATATTTATTTGCAAAGAAACGAGGGAACGGCAGTGAAGGAGAAATTTATTCGGTTTATGCAGGGAAGATATGGATCTTACGGGGCGGATTCGATGAATCGTTTTTTGCTGGGCAGTGCAATGGCGGCAATGATTCTTTCCCTTTTTACAAGATGGGAATTTTTATACATAATAGCTTTGGCTGCGCTTATATATGCGTATTTCCGGATGTTTTCCAGAAATTATCAGAAACGGTACGCGGAAAATCAAATCTTTTTAAGATATACTTCCAAAATACGGGGCAAATGGTCTGCGGAGAAAAGCCTGATGGCGCAGCGGAAGACGCATCATATCTATAAATGCCCTAACTGCCGTCAGAAGATAAGGATACCAAAGGGAAAGGGGAAAATTGCAGTCAAGTGCCCTAAGTGCAGTACGGAATTTATTAAAAAAAGCTGAGTAAGGGCTGAATATCCTGTCCTTGGCATGGCGGATGGCTTATAAAGCGGAAAAAGGCATCTGAAAATCCTATTGGATTCTCAGATGCTTTTTTTTCGGATATTCTACGGCAGATTTTTAAGGCTGCTTTTTGCTACAGGCATTTTACTTCCAAATAACCTAACAGCTGGTTCATGTCATAATGCTCCAGAATGCCTAAAGTAGGATCATAGAAGACTCCGTCATAATGCACTAAATAGTGACAGTAACGTCCCATTTTCTCCATCATGATACAGCATTTCGGAAGAGTGGCTTCCTGACCTTCGGTATACATGATGATATCCGTATGGTCAATGCCGTAATAGTTCAGTGCAGAGATTACCTGTCCCATGGTGCCCTGCCACTGGCGGCAGTCCATGACGCTAATGACTTCCGCAATAGTCACCCCTGCCAGCATCGCTACACAGGTCTGCCCGCAAAGGCCGTCTTCCGGCTGAACGATAATATTTACGCCGTCAATGGTACGGATGGGGTTTTCGAAGCTGTAGGGGCTGTTCTGCCCGATTTTTATCACGCTGCCGGATATATGGAGCAGAATCTTATGTGCTTTCGAGATATCCATATGGGATATGTCTTCTTCGTTTAAATGAATTTTATAATTTCCTTTTTCTTCAGGAAGCAATTCACAGGAGATAATCTTGTTGTCAAGCACAAGATCCCCTTGGATTACTTCTCTTTGCTTGCATACTTCCCATACATTGAAGGGGATGCGTATGGTGTGGACACCATCCAGTTTTTCGATTTTACCGCTGAAAAAATACCTCATCTTAAACCTCCTATTCTCGCATATGATAAAATAAACTTAACAGATTTTCTTTCATAAGGAAACAGTTTCGTGAAAAAAATATATAAAGTTTTTGAAAAAATTGATTTTTGTCAGCCGGATGGCGTACCGGTTTCCATTTTTTCTGATTTCTGCTATAATAACTTTAACTGAAATACGGAGAACAGGGGGTGGCAGCGATGCGGAACGAAAAGGAAATGATGGATCTCATATTGGGAGTTGCCGAGAAGGACGAACGGGTACGCGGCGTGTATATGAACGGTTCCAGAACAAACAGCAATTCACGGAAGGATATCTTTCAGGATTATGATATTGTCTATGTAGTGTCGGAAACGGCTTCTTTTATTGAAGACGAGGGGTGGATCGATGTGTTTGGCAGGAGGCTGTACATGCAGATGCCGGAAAAAATGGACGGCATTAGGGGAATGGATACTGATTTTGCAAATTGCTACGGATATCTGATGCAGTTTGCGGACGGGAACCGCATTGACTTGCATGTCGTAACATTGCAGTATGCAGTCAGGGATATCCGTCATGACAGACTCTGCAGGATATTGCTGGATAAGGATGGCAGTCTGCCGCAGATCCCGGAGCCTACGGATGCAGACCATTGGGTGAAAAAACCCTCCGGGGCGGAGTATTTCTGTTGCTGCAATGAATTCTGGTGGATGCAGAACAGCGTGGGGAAGGGCCTGTGGAGGAAAGAACTGCCTTATGCATTGGAAATGCTGAATTTATATATAAGGCCGCAGCTGATAAAGATGCTATCCTGGTATGCCGGCATGCAGCAGGGTTTTTCCTGCAGTGTGGGCAAGGCGGGGAAATATCTGCGCCAATATGTATCGGAAGAGGAATATGAAAGATTATTGCGTACTTATCCAAACGGTGACAGGGAGTGCATCTGGCGGGCTGTTTTTGAAATGTGCGGTTTTTTTGATGAGACGGCGCGCAGGGTCGGGGAAAAATTGGGATATATTTATAATGAAGAAGAAGCGGAAGGGAGCCGTTTATTTTTGGACTATACTTATGGGCTTGCGGAGGATGCGCAGGATATTCGGCTGGAGCAAGAGATGTATCCGCAATAGTGCATGCAATATGCTGAGGACAGCCGGCAGTACGTAAGGTGTACTAACAAACTCTGGAGAAATTGCACAGACAATTCATATATAATATAGATAAAATCTAACAAAAATAAGAAAAATCTTAAAAAGTATTAGCAAACCTTCTTTTTTTGGGTTAAACTGTATATAAAGGAATCTATTGGCTGATTTCTGTGAGGGCAGCAGAACCTACCGTTTTGTGTGCATCCGCGGAACTGTTGCGAAGAAGAAAGAAGGGATGTTGATGTTATGTTTGAGATAGGCGATTTTATTGTATATGGAAATAACGGCATATGTGAAGTGAAAGACGTTACGACGATAAGCATGCAGAATGCTCCGAAGGACAGGCTATATTATCTTTTAAGCCCTCTTCACCGTAAAGAAAGCAAAATATTTACGCCGGTGGACAGCGGCAAGACCGTTATGCGGGCTGTCCTGACAAAGGAAGAGGCGAATGCGCTGATCGATGATATTCCTGAAATTGAGGAACTGTGGGTGAGCAATGATAAGCTTCGCGAGGAAAAATACAAAGAAACAATGCGCAGCTGCGATTGCAGGGATTGGATAAAAATAATGAAGGCGTTGTATCTGAGAAAGCAGGAGAGAATAGCTTTGGGTAAGAAAACGACTGCAATGGATGACAGATATCTGCGTATGGCGGAAGATTATCTATTTTCCGAACTGTCTTTTGTCCTTGGTGTTCCGAGAGATGAAATGGAAGGGTATATAACAAGGCGTATGGCCACGGCGGACATGCATTAGTCGTTCTTCGATTCAGCCCGGCTAAACGGGGCGTTCGGCCGGGTTGAATCACATTAAAATCTGCGACTATAATTTTTAGGTAACAGTTCAGCCTGAATGTTGTGTTGAGAGGCGGACGCATGGGAGGGATTTTT